>JAFUPO010000291.1 GCA_017481185.1 Clostridia bacterium
TGCATGGGGATCACAATCTTGCCGTTTTTGTCCATCAAGCATTTTTTGTTGACTCCCGTTTCTTTCTTTACAGTAAAAATTTCCTTTTCCCAGTGGATATCCTCGTAGGGTTCACTGGTCAGTATCGTACCATCCGGAGCCACCAGTAAATTACGCGCGTTGATCTGATCGTACACCATCAGCGTGCCGTTGGTTCTGTTCAGGGTAACAAAGGCGTAGTTTATACCCCAGCTGTTCACAACTTCCGTTTTAGGCAATGTATCCGCCAGGGCGCACGTATTCACAAAAAGAAAAGCAACCATTACAATGCCCGTCAAAAGCCTTCGAATCCAGCTCTTCATAATTTTCCTCCCGCAAATAATGTCTGAAAATATGATACACAAGCTCATCACGTGTGTCAAACCTTTGTTTACAACAGGTATCAAATAAGTCTGAAGGAATCGTATCAAACCCGCAAAACAAAAAAGCAAAAGACCTTGAAAACGCAAGGTTTTCAAGGTCTTTTTGGTGGTCTGGGTGAGAGGATTCGAACCTCCGGCCTCTTGAACCCCATTCAAGCACGCTACCAAACTGCGCCACACCCAGTTATTCTTAAGAGCAGTTGCTCTTGCGAACGAATGTTATTTTACTCCATTAGATAGGTTTTGTCAAGCGCTTTTTTTGCTTTTTTTAAAAAAATTTGCAGAAACGTTTTAACAGTTGGTTCATGGTTATTTCACAGGCCTTACTCCCCATCTTCACACAAAAAACAGATTGGCTCGTTACCCTATTCAAAGCAATGATATACCGCGAAGGAGGCGTTTTTCTCTTGATCGAGGTCAGCCATCTGACAAAGAAATACGGCGCGCACACCGCTGTGGATGACCTGTCCTTCACCATCGGCAAGGGCAGCGTTCATGGGTTTCTGGGCCCCAATGGCGCAGGCAAATCTACCACCATGAACATCATCACCGGCTGCCTGGGCGCCACCCAGGGCGAGGTGACCATAGGCGGCGTGGACATTTTTGAAGAGCCGCTCAAGGCTAAAAAGCTCATTGGCTATCTGCCGGAGCTGCCGCCCCTGTATACCGATATGACGCCCAGGGAGTATTTGCGCTTCGTGATGGAAGCCAAGGGTATCCCTAAGAAAAACCAGGCGCAGCAGCTTTTAATGGCCATTGAAAAGACCGGCATCACCCAGGTGGCGGACAGGCTCATCCGCACCCTTTCCAAGGGCTACCGTCAGCGGGTGGGCCTGGCCCAGGCTCTTTTGGGCGATCCCCAGGTGATTATTCTGGATGAACCCACCGTGGGCCTGGATCCGGCCCAGATCATTGAGATCCGCGAGCTGATTCGGGAGCTGGGCAAGGAGCATACGGTGATCCTCTCCAGCCACATTCTCTCGGAGGTCAGCGCCGTATGCGACAGCATCATGATCATTTCCCACGGCAAGCTGGTAGCCAGTGATACGCCGGATAACCTGACCCACCTGTTTGCAGGCACTGCCACGGTTAGCCTCACAGCGCTGGCTTCCCAGGCGGAGATGGAACCCCTGCTGAATGGGCTGGACGGGATCGAAAAGCTCACCTGGCATACTGGCGACGAGATGCAGACCGCCGTGGACATCCAGACCCAGGTGGATGCGGATATCCGCAGGGAGCTGTTCTTCCGCTTTGCCAACGCAGGCAAGCCCATCATTGAACTGACCCGCTCCCATGCCAGCCTGGAGGATGTGTTTCTGGAGCTTACCCAGGAAACCCCTGATAAGAAGGAGGCGAAAGACCTTTGATCGCCGTTTACAAACGGGAGCTGAGCTCCTATTTCAAGGGTGTGCTGGGCTATCTGTTCAGCGCGTTCCTTTTGCTGTTTGCCGGTATCTATACCATGGCTTACAACCTTTCCAGCGGCTACCCCAATTTTGAGTACGCCGTCAGCTCCATCAGCTTTATTTACCTAATCGCCGTGCCCATTCTTTCCATGCGGGCCATTGCTGAGGAAAAGCGTCAAAAGACGGATCAGCTCCTTTACGCCCTGCCCCTTCGCATGAGCAGCGTGGTTATGGGCAAGTATCTGGCTATGGTCACCGTGCTGGCGATCCCTGTGGCCATTATGAGCCTGTACCCACTGCTTTTGAGCCAGTTCGGTCAGGTGCATTTCCCCACTGCCTATGGCGCGCTCATCGGCTTCCTCTGCCTGGGCATGGCCCTATTAGCCATTGGCCTGTTCATATCCTCCGTGACGGAAAACCAGGTCTCCGCCGCTGTGATCTGCCTGGCAGTGATGCTGCTGATCTACTTTATCACGGACCTTTCCTCCTTTGTGCCCTCCGACGCCTCTGCTTCCCTCATCGCCCTATGCGTGATGGCGCTGATCTTCAGCGGCATCCTTTACCTGTTCACAAAAAACTACATTGTGGCTGGAGGCGCAGCCCTTTTGCTGGCAGGCGGGCTGGTTGCTGGTTATATGGTGGATTCCTCTGCCTTTTCCGGGCTTTTTCCGGAGCTGATGAAGCAATTGGGATTGTTTGATCGCTTCTCCAGCTTGATCGACGGCGTTTTCGACCTGACGGTGATCGTCTATGATCTTTCCTGCGCAGGGGTATTTCTGTTTCTAACCGTGCAGACGATGGAAAAGAGGAGGTGGTCTGAATGAGAAACCTGAAACGGATGTTTACCAGCCATATGTTCCGTGCAGGCAGCTATGCCGCCTTCGGCGCAGCACTGGTCATTGCCATCGCGGTGGTGGTGAACCTCATGGCCGCCGCTCTGCCCACTGCCTTCACCCAGGTGGACCTGACAGAGCAATCCCTCTATTCCCTGTCTGAGCAGTCAAAGCGCATCGTTTCGCAGGTGAACCAGGAGGTGGATCTGTACCTCTTGTCCGTCAAGGGCCAGGAGGATACGGGCATTAAGACCCTGTTGGATCGCTATGCCGCCCTGTCTGACAAGATCAAGGTCACGGTTATCGATCCCAACGAGCGGCCCACCTTTTTAAACAATTACGAAATCTCTGAAAGCGTTTACGCCAACAGCGTCATCGTGCAAAGCGGCGATCGATACCGCTTTATCAATAACGACGCCATTTATGTGTACGATTATGCTATGGATTATTACTCCTACAGCTACGATACCTCCGTGACCTTCAATGGTGAAGGCGAATTGACCAGCGCCATCCATTATGTAACCAGCGCTGATCTGCCCAAGGTGTACGCCCTCACCGGCCACGGCGAGACCGCCCTTAATGATGAGATCAAAACCGCCATCCAGCAGGATAACCTGGAGCTTGATGACCTGAGCCTATTATCCATGGAAGCTGTGCCTGAGGACGCCCAAGCCGTGGTCATCAACGTGCCTACCAGCGACCTGAGCCAGGCGGAGGCGGATATCCTCACCGCCTATCTGGATAAGGGCGGCAGCGTGGTGCTGCTCACTGACCAGATCAAGGAAGGTGAAATGACCAACCTGCTCAGCTTGACGGCTCATATGGGCATGACCCTGAGCCAAGGCATGGTGGTGGAAGGGGACAGCTCCATGAGCCTCAGGGGGTACAGCTGGTATCTGCTGCCTGAAATAGCCAGCCATGACATCACACAACCCCTCATCGACAATGGCTACTATGTGCTCTTCCCCATGGCCCAGCCCATTGTGGGTACTGATTCTGAGGCAAGCCTCACGCCTCTTTTGACCACCTCTGAGGCTTCTTACGCCAAGGCGGCAGGGTATGACATGGCCACCCCCGCCAAGGAGGAGGGGGATGCTGAAGGCCCCTTCAACGTGGCTGTAATCGCCACCCTGGGCCAGGGCCGGATGGTGTGGTACACCTCCCCTCAACTGCTGAA
>JAFUPO010000292.1 GCA_017481185.1 Clostridia bacterium
AGTGAATATGCGGCACAGCTGCGGCTTCAGCGCTGATATGTTCAACTTTGCCAACTCCACCGACGTATACAATATCTGGGCGGATATGTTAGCCTTTGACCGCTCCACCCTGACCGATGAGGGCCGCAAGCATTACTACTGCTGCTACTGTGGCCGCCGGGACGGCAAGAATTTTGTGATGGATCATGAGGCTATCCTGGCCAAGTATGGCCCGGCCATCAAGATGGCCCAGCGCATCCCCGAGGCGCTCTCCGGCGCTATGGCAGATATGATGTATCTGGCCAATGTGGAAACCCAGGAAGAAATGCATACCTACTATCAGGATCTGCTGGCCTGCTGGTAATAACTCAAGGAGCGGCTTCGGCCGCTTTTTGAATAGGTGGAGGGAAACCAAATGAATTTCAAAAAGCTTTTAGCGGCCTTGATGCTGCTTGTGTGCCTGTGCACATCCGCCCTGGCAGATTGGCCCGTTGAGATCATCCATTCCGCCCAATACCCGGTCATTCAGGAGGGATGGTATGAATCACGTGAAGAGGTAGCCGTGTATCTGGATACTTATGGCAAGCTGCCTGGCAACTATCTCACCAAGAAGGAAGCTCAAAATCTAGGCTGGGTTTCTAAGTGGGGCAATTTGGATGAGGTGGCTCCCGGCCAGTCCATCGGCGGCGACCGCTTCGGCAACTATGAAGGGCAGCTGCCTGAAGCCAAAGGCCGCACTTGGAAGGAGTGCGACATCGACTACGATTCCGGCACCCGCAACGGCCTGTGCATCCTTTTCTCCAACGATGGCCTAATCTATTACACCGACGACCATTACAACACCTTCATCCAGCTGATAGTGGAGGAGGAAAGCAAAGAAGTTGAAGTGAAAAAGAACGGCAAGTATACCTCCAAAGAGGAGGTGGCTGCCTATCTAAACGCTTATGGCAAGCTTCCCAAGAATTATCTAACCAAGGAACAGGCCCAAAAGAAAGGCTGGTCCAGCAAAAAGAATAATCTGGGCCAGGTAGCGCCGGGTTATGCCATTGGCGGGGATGTGTTTCAAAATCGAGAGAAGCTGCTACCCTCCAAGAAGGGGCGCACCTGGCAGGAATGTGATGTGAATGTGGTGGATGGCAAGCGTAGCAAGGAAAGGCTGGTCTACTCCAACGATGGGCTGATCTATTATACGGCTGACAGCTTCAAAAGCTTCATTCAGCTTTATTAAGGAGGGAAACCATGGCTGAGGTCATTCTGGATCTGCGCACCTTAGACAACGCGGAAAAGGTACAGTGCTGTTTGATGCAGCAGCTGGATCTTCCGTTTTACTATGGCAAAAATCTCGATGCACTTTATGATGAATTGATGGCATGGAACCAGCAAACAACCTTCGTAATGCTTTTGCCCCAGCAGCTCGCAGGGGGTATGGCAGATTATTTTCCGCGGCTGATACGCGTTTTTAAAGACGCTGCTCATGAAAACCCGGCCATCAGCATTGAAGTACGCTCATAAAGAGAAGGACCCCTTCCATAAGCGCAGGAAGGGGCCCTTTTTTCATGCCGTTTACCGGCGGCAGCAGCCGCAGCCACAATTTCCGGAGACGTTGTTTTCGTCGCACTGGGAGGGGTAAAAGTGATGAGAGAAGAACTCGTCGCAGACGTTTTCGGCAAAGTCTTCGCAAGGGGGGATGGGGCAGAAACCATAGCTGGGGATAAGGATCTCCACGTCAGCCAGAACCTTTAGAACCACGGTGACGCAAATAGTCATGCGGAACTGATTGTTGCCGATATAGCTGCCGGATACGCAGATGGCGCTGACCATGCTTTCCAGGCAGTAGGGCACGATAGACTCGTCAGGAATGGAGAGAAGCACATCCTTGTGTACAGTAACGACGCCCTTGCCGATGTATTCTACGCAGCGGCTGTCCACAAAGAGGATGTCAATGGGCACGTCGATGGCGGCGCGAACACGGGCATAGCAGGGGCGATCGCACAGGCGCTCCACCGTCAGATTGCGGATGACGCCCTGGGTGGTGTTGGAGCGGCAGCTTTCAAAGGTGATGGGCGGCACAGGGGCTGAGGTGGGGGCAATGGTTTCGGTGGAACCATTGTCGCAGCCGCAATTGCAGTTGCACTGGCAGGAAGGAGCCACCTGGGCATAGCTGGTGATGGTGATGACTTCGTCATCCAATTGTTCCTGCTGAAGGCAGCTGTC
>JAFUPO010000017.1 GCA_017481185.1 Clostridia bacterium
GGCGCTGATCTACGGCGTGTTTGCCATCTACAAAATGGCCTACGGCTTCTCTATCAACGATCTGACGCTGGTGGAGCAGGCAGGCCACGAGCTTTATTTCGAGTCCTCCGCCATGATCCTGGCGCTGATCACCCTGGGCAAGTTCCTGGAGACCCGCTCCAAGGGCAAAACCTCCCAGGCTATTGAAAAGCTGATGGAGCTGGCGCCCCAGACCGCGGTGGTCGTGCGTGAAGGCGTGGAACAGGAGATTCCTGTAGATCAGGTGAAGCTGGGCGACACGGTGATGGTGCGGCCCGGTCAGCGTATTCCGGTGGACGGAACGGTGCTTACCGGCACCACGGCTGTGGATCAGAGCGCTGTGACTGGCGAGAGCATCCCGGTAGAGAAGCACCCTGGCGACAGCGTAATTGCCGCAACGGTCAATAAGACCGGCGCTATCACCCTCCGGGCGGATAAGGTGGGGGAGGACACCACCCTCAATCAGATCATCCGCCTGGTGGAGGAGGCCGGAGCCAGCAAAGCCCCTATCGCCAAATTGGCTGACAAGATCGCAGGCATCTTTGTGCCGGTGGTCATGTCCATTGCGCTGATCGCCTGCGTTGTATGGCTTTTCCTGGGCAAAGATTTTGCCTCCGCACTGTCCATCGGCATTTCGGTGCTGGTCATTTCCTGCCCCTGCGCCTTGGGCCTGGCTACCCCGGTGGCCATCATGGTGGGCACCGGCAAGGGAGCCCAGCACGGTATTTTGATCCGCTCCGCCGAAGCTTTGGAAACGGCTCACCATGTGAAGACTGTGGTATTGGATAAGACCGGCACCATCACCAAGGGCGAGCCTGAGGTGACGGATGTGGCGGCTGCCCCGGGCGTATCGCCCAAGGAGCTGCTTACGCTGGCTGTCGCTTTGGAAAAGCCCTCTGAGCACCCCCTGGCCCAGGCCATCTGTGCCTATGGGATTAAGAATGGCGCTCAGGCTGAGGCTGCCCAGGATTATCAGGCCATCCCCGGCAGGGGGCTGGCGGCTCAGGTGAAGGGCGAAAGCTGCCTGGCCGGTAACCTGGCCCTGATGCAGGAAAATGGCGTAGCCCTTTCGGAGATGGAAAAAACAGGCGAAGCCCTGGCCCAGGCGGGCAAAACGCCTATGTACTTTGCGAAAAACGGCAAGCTTATGGGCCTCATCGCTGTGGCTGACCAGGTGAAGCCCACCAGCAAGGATGCGGTGAAGCGCCTGAAGGAGATGGGCATCCAGGTGGTCATGCTCACCGGCGACAATGCCCAAACGGCTCAGGCCATCGGCGCTCAGGTAGGCGTGGATCGGGTCCTCTCGGATGTTTTGCCCCAGGATAAGGAGCGGGAGGTGCGCCGCCTACAGGAATCTGGCCAGCAGGTGGCCATGGTGGGCGACGGCATCAACGATGCCCCGGCCCTCACCCGGGCGGATGTGGGCATCGCCATTGGCGCGGGCACGGACATTGCCATCGAATCGGCAGATATCGTGCTCATGCGGGGCGATTTGCAGGATGTGGCTACGGCCATCCAATTGAGCCGCTCGGTGCTGACCACTATCAAACAAAACCTGTTCTGGGCGTTCTTCTACAACGCTCTGGGGATCCCCCTGGCGGCCGGGGTGTTCATTCCCATCTTTGGGTGGCAATTGAGCCCCATGTTTGCCGCCGCCGCCATGAGCATGAGCTCGGTGTGCGTGGTTTCCAACGCTTTGCGCTTACGGCGTTTTAGGCCCAAGGGTCTGCCTGAGGAAACGGCAGCCCCCGAACCTGAAATCAATATCATTGAGGAGGATGGATTCATGAAAAAGATCATTGCTGTTGAAGGGATGCACTGCCCCCATTGCCAGGCCACGGTTGAAAAGGCCGTTTCCGCTGTGCCCGGTGTGAAGGAGTGCAAGGTGGATCTGGCCAAGAAGATCGCCGTGGCCACCCTGGCTGAGGACGTGGCTGACGAGGCCCTGACCAAGGTCATTGCCGAGGCTGGCTTCACCCCCGGTGAAGTGACCGTGAAGAAGGGTCTCTTCGCCAGATAAGGAGGCCCTATGCAAGCAAACCATGAAGCAATCAAGCGTCTTTTGCTTACCGCCCGGGGGCAGATTGACGGGCTGATCAAAATGGTGGATGACGACCGCTACTGCATGGATATTTCCAACCAGCTGCTGGCAGCCACTGCCATTTTGAAAAAAGCCAATCAAGAAGTGCTCAAGGCACATCTGGAAGGCTGCGTCCGCACCGCCCTGACCCAGGCGGATGGGCAGGCTAAGATTCAGGAGATCGTAAGCCTCCTGGACAAAGTAATGAAATAATCTTTGACGAACCCCTCTCTTAGTGCTATGCTTAGAACAGCAATAATGAGAGGGGTTTCATCATGCCCATTTTTGAAAACGCACGCTTCATTACTTGCGACAGCGAGAACCATATTTATTCCACCATGGCAGTGGATCAAAAGGGCCGCATCCTCTGGCTGGGTGAGGATTTGCCTGACGCCTGTAAGGAGATGCCCCGGGTAGATTTGAAAGGGGCCGTGGTGGTGCCTGCCTTCGGGGATACCCATATGCACTTTGAGAGCTTCTCCATGTTTGAAAACACCTTCAACGTGTCGGAGGCCCGCTCCTTTGATGCCATCAAGGCGACGATTGCCGCCTATGGGGTGGAGCACCCTTCCGATAAGGTTCTGCTGGGCTTTGGCGCCTGCGGCCATCTGGTCAAGGAAGGGCGTTTGCCGGGCCGCAAGGACCTGTATCAATGGACCACCCGGCCCCTGTATTTGGTTAAGTATGACGGCCATGCGGCGGTTTGCAATTCTGCCATGATGGCCCTTTTGTCAGACGAAGTCAAAACCGACCCCGGCTGCGACCGTGACAGCGGCTGGCTCTATCAGGACGCCTTCTATAAGGCCACCAATGAAGTTACGGCCAAGGTGAGCGTTCTGAGCATTATCAAGGGTCTTTCTAAGGGCGCGGCAGCCCTCACCCGTGGGGGAATCGGCCTTGTGCATACGGTGGAGGGCGTGGGCTACGCCAATGATTTGGATGTGGATATGCTTCGGATGCTCAAAATCGGCCTGCCCCAGACCATGCGCATCTTTTTTCAGACCATGGATGTAGAAAAGGTAAAGAAACGCAAAATGAACCGCATTGGCGGCTGCTTTGAACTGGCCCTGGACGGTTGCTTCGGTTCTGAGGACGCAGCCCTTTTGCAGCCTTATGCCAATGATCCTGAAAATATGGGCCTGCTCAACTACACCCAGGAGCAGGTGAACGCCTTTGCCATTGAAGCCAATCGCCTGGGATTGCAGATCACCATGCACGCCATCGGCGATGCGGCTGTGGAGCAGTGCATCACCGCCTATGAAGCAGCCCTGGCTGATACGCCCCGGGAGGATCACCGGCATATTATGATTCACTGCTGCCTGGTTTCTCCTGAGCAATTGGACCGCATTGCCAAACTGGGCCTTTGCCTGGCGGTGCAGGCTCCCTTTATCGACTGGGAGCAGGAGCCTGACGCCTATCTGCGCTCCATCCTGGGGGATGAGCGCACGGATAGATTGAATCCTCTGCGCTGGATGGTGGATCGGGGCATCGTCATTGCCGACGGCTCCGATGCCCCCTGCACCATCCCCAACCCTATTCGCGGGCTGCATCTGGCGGTGAATCATCCCAACCCTGATTTGCGCCTGACCCCCATGGAAGCTTTGAAAATGCGCACCTGGAATGCTGCCTACCTTTCCTTTGACGAGAAGGAGAGGGGCAGCCTGGAGGTGGGCAAGCGGGCGGATTTCACCCTGCTCAGCGCTGATCCTTTGACTGTTGAGCCTGAGAAGATTGGCGACATCGAAGTGATGGGCCTGTATCTGAAGGGCAAAAAAATACCGCCCAAAGCAAAAGGCATCCTGCCCATTTTGTTCGGCGCTCTGGGCGGCGCTGACAAACGGGGATAAAGAATAGAGCACCCTCTTAAAACGGAGGGTGCTTTTGACGTTTAAAGGTTTTTCAACTGCCGGATCAATTTATCCACAGCCCCTGCGTCCACCAGAAGGGGGCGGACGGCGTCGGTCTGCACAAGATAATGATCCACATTATGGCTTTGGAAGACGAGGCTCTTCACGGCTCCCTGCTCATCCGTCAGGGTAAGGGTCAAAAGGATTTCGCCGGTGGTTCCTTCAGCAGCCACGCCGCTGCCGGTGAGGGCAGCAATGGTTTCATGAAGGATTTCCAGGGTGGTGTCCTGGCTGGTTTCATCCTTTTCGAGGGTCACAGGCCCCTTGCCCAAGTCATAGGAGAGAGCGGTCATTTCACCATAGGAGGGGATGGGCAGCGCCATACTGCGCACCCCATCGTCAGTGGCGGCATACACATCTGCAATGGTATCCGCTGCCAGCAGATACACCATGTCAGAGCCGGGCAGGCGAGCATAAACATCACCGCTGGCGACCTCAGCAGCCCCCAACAGCAGGGTGTAAACGGCTTCCTCCCCATTGTAGACGGTTACCTGTTTGGCGGAGGTGTCTGCCAGGCCGTACTGGGCCAGGTCAGCCCCCTGCCAGGTGACCAGAGAATCCCATGCAAGGGATTGGAGTGTGGAGATCAGGCCGCTTAACTTTTCGGTATCGCCAGTCTCCTGAGGGGCGTCGGTGCGATGCCATTTTGTGCCATCATAGCTCTGATCCAAAGATATGGATTGGGTATTGCCAACGGTCAGGCGGGTATAGGCGTCAAAGGCGGGCATGGGTTCCATCTGTACAAGCTCAGTCTCGGCGCCTGGGAAGAGGCTCTCGGGGGAGCTGTTCAGGATATAGACCTGCGCATCATCCCAGGTGAAGTAATAGCCATCGCTGAAAGGCGTGGCGTCTCCCAGCTTATAGGTTACATCAGCTCCGTTCACTTGGGCGGTGAAGGTAAAGGCGGGGGTATCCAAGCCGTAATCAGCCAGGGCGGATACGTTTTCCAGCTTGCGGCTGGCCTGGGTTTCCTTCAGGTCTGCGACCAGAGCTTCGAGCGCGGTCTGATTCACCGGGAAGGAGGCGTCGCCTGTGCGGCGCCACACATCATCCGTTTTTTCAAAGGCGAAAGCCGTTTCCTCCTGAGCCCAGGAGAGGGAAGTAACCGCAGCGTCGGCAGCCATGAGAGGAAATTCACCGGCAGTTTCAGTCACCGCCTCGGTGGAGGTGCTGTTCATTTGAGCGATGGCGTAATAGCCGCCGCCCAGCAGCACCAGTACAAGAATCAGCAGCAGGGATTTAACAGAGCGTTTCAACGGCGTTTCCTCCTTATCACGATCATCACGCCCAGCAGAATACAGGCTGCGGGTACCACGCCCACCAGAATGATGGACCAGGTGGATACCTGAGCGCTGGTGGGGGAGAGCAGTGTGGAATCCATGGACTTAGCCCGGATGGAGACAGCTTCCTCCTGCTCACAAAGGGCGTTGAGGGTGTTGAGGAACAAATCATAGTTGCCGCCGGATACCATCCGGCCATTCAGAACCCCTGTCAGGCCATTTCCCGGCAA
>JAFUPO010000293.1 GCA_017481185.1 Clostridia bacterium
ATCCGGATGCGGAGGGGATCATTCACATTGATCTGAATATCGCTCAGGAAAGCATCCAGCAGCCGGTGATTGGCTGCGGCGAGGACCAATATTACGATATGCTCAGCGCCTTCTGCAAATCCTTGCGAGGCTCTGACAGCGATGCGGCCCTGTGCTGGTTTGCCCGGCTCATTACTGCCGGGGTGGATCCCCGGCTCATCGCCCGGCGGATGATCGTTCACGCCTCGGAGGATGTAGGGCTGGCCAATCCCATCGCCATGCTCCAGGCAGAGGCGGCCAGCCGCGCCCTTGAGTTTGTTGGGATGCCCGAGGCTCGGATCCCCTTGGCTCAAGCCATTATCGCCATCTGTGAAAGCCCTAAATCCAACAGTGTCATCAATGCCGTAGAGGCTGCCTTTGCAGATGCCCAACGCGGCAACTACGGCCAGGTTCCCCTTCACCTGCGGGATAACCACTATCAGGGCGCTGAATCGCTGGGCAGCGGCAAGGGCTATTTGTATCCCCATGATTTCCCCGGCCATTATGTGAAACAGGTCTATCTGCCCAAGGAGCTAGAGGGCCGCCGCTATTACGAGCCTACCCAGCAGGGGCATGAGGCAACGATTTATAAAAACAAGCGCATCCGGGAGGAGGGATCGCTATGATGAGCCGCACCAAGGCAAAGGCCATGGAGCGACTGAACATCAAAAAAGCCTCAGCCTTTGCCATCGTCATCAACGCTTTGCAGATTGTTCTGGTAACAGTGTTTGCCATCCACTTCTGCCTTTTCCCCTCCTATTTTAAGGATGCAGCCCTGACCCGAGGCGGTATCCTGCTCGTTTCAGCGCTGGCCTGCTGGGGTGGGCTGATGGACATCCGAGAGGCCCTTTCCGCTCGCAGGAGCCTCAGCCAGGTGGAGGATATGGAGCATACCCTTCAAAACATGGAGGCGCTCAACAACACCTTAAGGGCCCAGCGCCACGACTTTCTTAACCATCTGCAAGTAGTGTTCAGCCTCATGGAGATGGAGGAATACAAAGAGGCTCAGGCCTATATCGAAACCGTATACGGCGATATTGCCAGCCTCAGCCGGGCCATGAAAACCGCCAGCCCGGCAGTAAACGCGCTTTTGCAGGTAAAGCTGGCAGCCTGCGAAAAAAAGGGCATCCCCGTGGAAATGGAGATCCACAGCGCCTGGCAGGACATGAGCATCCCTGGCTGGGAGATGTGCAAGGTTCTCTCCAACCTGATCGACAACGCCATCGACGCGCTCAGTGAGGCGCCCAGCCCCCGGCTTAAGATTCATCTAAGTGAAAACGTGCGCGCCTTCCGCTTTGCGGTCAGCAACAACGGGCCCATGATCCCCCCGGAGGAGCAGGAAAGGATCTTTCTGCCCGGCATCACCACCAAGGCCCAGGGCCATGGCATGGGACTTTTCATCGTTCGCCAAACCCTCAAGGAACGGGGCGGCGGCATCACCCTTCACAGCTGCGAGGCAGAAACTGTTTTTGCCGGATGGGTGCCCAAGGCTGCGCCTGAAAATTCCGCACATTTATCCGATAGTTCGTTACAAAAAAGCAATTGACAACGTAACAGAATTGTAATAGAATAATAGTGATGATTTGCCTTTAGGGGGATCTTTACCCTTTAGCGCTACGAACGAGGTGTTGACATGATGAAGCTGGATGGTCTTATTCGCCGTCTGATCTGCGCGCTGCTCTGCGCGGTGATGATCGCTGGTCTGGCGCCCGCGGGCATCCCGGAAGCATCCGCTGCCGAGGCTGTGTACGGACGGATTACTAAAGACGAGGTCTTCTTCCGCTATCAGCCGAATACCACCGGCGGATATAAATTCAAGATGGCGCTGAACACCATCGTTGAGATCACCAAGGATAAAGGCGAAACCGACTGGTACGGCATCGCCTGTGCGGAGCCTGGTCAGGATTATGCGTCCGACGGTTATTGCGCCGCCGCCTATCTGGATGTTCTCTCCGCCGCCGAGGTGAATGCCTGGCTCCAGGCGGGCGCTCCCGCCACCTTCGCGCCAGTGACCGTTGATGATGAATTAACCGGCGAGGGCGAGGAAGAAACGGCAACGCCCACCCCCGTGCCCGGCCCCACGGTGCAGGGCTATGTGACCATTATTGAGCGCTGGCTCACCGACGGTGTCAATCTGCGCGACGGCGTGGGCGGCAATATAAAGCTGGTCTGGAAGGTCAGCAATTATGTGACGCTGCCCTATACCGAGAAGCTTGACTCCAACTGGTATAAGGTGCTCTACGAGGATGAACTTTACTTCGTTGATGGCACCGTGGTGTATGAATGTGAGCAGGATGGCAGCGAGCTGGGCTCCTCGCCCACGCCCTCTCCCACCCCGTCCCCCACGACTGCGCCTACCCTTTCCCCCGTTTCCGGCGGCTATGTAACCATCCGCTCCGGCTACAATTCTGTCAATCTGCGCCAGAGCGCAGGCGGCACCTACCGCGGTATGTGGCTGCGCTCCGATTATAAGGTGCTGCCCTATTCCGGCACCCCCACCTACAAAAACGGCTACAACTGGTATGCTGTTGATTATGAAAACAAGACCTATTATGTTACCGGTCAGTTCGTGGCGGAGTGTGATGCCAGCGGCAATCTGCTGACCACGGACCAAGCGTATCCCACGCCCACCGTAGCCCCC
>JAFUPO010000294.1 GCA_017481185.1 Clostridia bacterium
ATGCCGTTGACAGCGGTGATGGCCTGAGAGCGAGTATAGTCAGCCGCCAGGCACAAGCGTAGGAGGTTCAGGGTCTCCTGGCTTTCCAAATGTGCGCAGGGGCCGTGCCCCATACCATCGGATAGGGCCAGCAAATGCCGCCCGCCGGGAAAGCGCATCGAGAGGATCCCGTCTCCATTGACATCTTCCATGGCCAGGGTAGCCGAGCCGGTTTCCAAACGAAAAACAGGGGTTTCTTCCAGATACATCCGTCCTCTCTCCAGCTGGGTGATCTCCATAGATAAGCCTCCATGAGCCCAAAGATCGCTGATGAGCCGCTGGGGCTGCCAACGGGTAAAGGCTGGCGTATCCGATTCAAGCACGCATTGCAAGTGGCCTCCTGGCCTGCGCACATAAAGCAGATGAGCTGGAAAACTGGTTTCCTTGAGAACCCGTTCAATATCCATAGCTCCCTTCAGGTCGCTGAGGGACTCTCCCTGGGCGCAGGCGGAGAGGCGGCGCACAGCCTGAGCCATCGCTGTTAGATGGGTGCGAATCATGTCCTGCTCCAATCGGGCGCGATTGGCCTTAATGACCTCGGCGTCTATTTCGCTCATGGCCCGGGCGAGAGCGGGCAGAACCAGATGAAGCCTTTGGCAAATACAGGATGAAGCGGCGGCATAGGCCTTTATTGCTTCCTCGCCCTCCTGGCCTACCTCCCAGAAGGATTCCATCAGGGGCTGCTGGTCATCGTCTGCTTCCCAGCAAGCCTTCCATTGGTCGCAGCCAGTGCACAGTGAGCGGCGCAGCGCTTGCCAGGGAAGTGCGTTCTCGGGGGAGGGAAGAGTGGGCAAGCTTTGGGCCATTTCGTCAATGGCAGCCTCCCATTGGCGTAGCATCTCTCCCGCATAGGTATTCTCACGGGGACGCATATGGGGCGTCACCTGATGAATCAGCGCCTTAAGACGCTCCAGATGGGAGGCTTTTACAATGAAAAATGCCAGGGCAGCCGCAAAGGCTGCCAGCACGTGGGTTAGGATGCTGGCAGATGAGCCGATTAAAGTGGCCAAGGCGGCCGTGAGAACAAAGGTTAAGGACGCTTTGACACGGCTTTCAAGGCGGCTGATAAGCCCTGCCATCAGGCCGGAGGCGCACAGCATCAGGATAGGGGTGCTGCCATGGCCGCAAAGGGCAAGGGCGGTGCCTGTGAGAAGCCCGCCCACGGCCCCCGCGCCGCCGCCGCAGGCATGGGCAAGGCACAGGGTTATCAGGCAGGCGGCCAACAGCCCTAGATTGACCCTAAATAGATACAGGTACCCCATGGCGCATAGAAGCAATCCAACCACAAGGGTCAGGCAAAGCCGATCATCCCAGCCCCAGGCCTCCTTAGGCTCGCGCCAAAGCCTTGCGGCCTGGCAAAAGGCCGGCACGCAAAGGGCGGCCATAGCCATGGAAGCCAATGCTAAAAGGAGATGGGCAGGGCTTTGAACGAAGAGCGCATACAGGGCTCGAGGCAGCAGCGAAGCCGCAGCCCAAGCGCCGGAAGCCCAGTCGGATTTTTGATAGTAGAATCGCCGGGCAAAAGCAAGGATCAAGCAGCCTGCTAACTGCCAAGGATCCAGGCTCACACCCCACAGCAATCGCATCCCAAGGGCCCAAAGGCATCCCAAAAGGGGGAAAAGCGGGCTTTCGCCCATGGCGCCAGCAACGGCAACCATGGCACAGGCGAAGGGGGAGGGGATGGCAAACAGCTGAGCGAAGCTGAACAGAAAGGCTATTAAAGCCATCATCATCGGGTGCCGTGCGGCACGATAAAGGCTAACGAGACGAGTTCTTAGCCGGGGTTTGGGGGAAGTTGGGGGCATCCTGCGGGGAGCATTGCCTAGCATCCAATGGCCTCCTTTAACCTTTGTATCCATCCCTAAGTATAGAAGGCTGATTGGATGCACACAGGGCGAACGGCGGCGCAGCAAATGTCAAAGATTTCAGAGCCAAAACGAAAAATGGGATTGCTGCCGAAGGTAAAATCGGCAGAATCCCTTTTCTTTTCAATCAAAATAAGGTATGATAGAAGTTGCTTATAAAGAAGGAGGCCATCAGATGAGCGATTCAAACAAGATTCAATACGTTTGCCCCAAGTGCGGCTGCCGCTCCTATGAGGCAGACAGATTTCAGGCGGTGGGTGGCAATTTTGCCAAGCTGTTTGATATACAAAACAAAAAGTTCACCACGGTCTCCTGCCAGCGGTGCGGCTTTACCGAGCTTTACCGCAGCCAAACCGGCGACGGCATGAACATCCTGGATTTTCTTATGGGCGGTTAAAATCATCCGCATCATCTTCGAAACGCTCCAAAAAAGAGCGTTCGGCAAAGGGATTTGTTCGCAGCTCATTGAGCATTTCACGGCTCCAAACGGTATTGGTGCCAAGACAGGCGTGGCAGCGGTGGCCGCAATCCGGGCAGACGCAGTCGTCCGCATCCTCAGCATGGATCATAAAGGCATCACATTCAGGGCATCCGCAGCGCATGGGCTTCCTCCTGTGAACAAACGTTTACTCAATCACTTTAACATAAACCCGAGGGTTTGACAATCCTTCTTTTAAGGGAGATTTTTTATGCATATTCTCTATGCTTCTAATGAGAACTATCTGTGCCACGCAGCGGCATCTATGGTGTCGGTGATGGAGAACAACCAGCAGGTTGAGGAACTTGACTTTTACTTGATCTCAATGGGCACAGCCCCTCAGAGCATTGAGAAAATGAAGAAGCTCGCGGCTGGCTACAACCGGTCTGTAAATGTTGTTGAATTGGCAGACTTAACGAAGCGGCTCGATTTTTCGTTTAATACACGGGGGTTTGACGTTAGCGCGCTGGCTCGACTTTTTGTTGGAACCCTTTTGCCTGCGGATGTAAGTAAAGTTATTTATTTGGATTGCGATACCATCGTTTTGGATTCGCTTCAGGAGCTGTGGGAGACGCCTCTGGAGAACGAGCTTCTGGGAATGGTTGCTGAACCCACAGCGCCAATGAGCCGTCGGCTGTCGTTGGGCATGGATCCTTGGCAGGCTTATCACAATTCCGGCGTTTTGCTTATCGATCTTGAGGCCTGGCGGGATACGAACGCTGAAAAAACAGTGTTTGACTATTATCAAAAAATGGGCGGCGCGCTGATCGCTCCCGATCAGGATGCGCTCAACGGCGCTTTCGCGGGCCGCATCAAGGCGCTGTCGCCTCGCTATAATTACGGCACCATCAATATTTATTATCCCTGGAAGATGCTCAAAAAGCTTTCCGGCCAGGCAGCCTACATTTCTAAGGAGGAATATGATCTGGCGGCGGCAAAGCCAGCCATCATCCATTACCTTGGCGAGGAGCGACCCTGGCGGGAAGGAACTACCCATCCCTTTACCTGGGCTTATGAAAAGTATCTGGCTATGACCCCTTGGAAGGATACGCCTAAGGAGCAGGGATGGAAAACCTATTTTGCGTGCTTCAGGCTCTTTAACGCAGTGACCCGCCCAGTGCCTATGGTGCGCTATAAGGTGATTAACGCCCTGATCCCAGCCTTTATGAAGTGGCGGGAGAATCAACGGAAAAGGCAGAAGAAATGAAAAAGAAATCCTTATCCCTTTCGGCCAATATGCTGTATAACTCTTTGGGCAGCCTGTTCTATCTGGGTTGTCAGTGGCTGGTTTCTGTTCTGGTGGTACGCCTGGCGGGTTACGAAGCAGAGGGGCTTTTGATGTTGGCCATTTCTTTGACCAATATGCTGTTTTCGGTTTCAACCTTTGGCATCCGCACCTATCAGGTATCTGACCTGGAGAATAAGTTTTCCTCCACGGTTTATGTAACGACCCGGCTGCTAACAGGGGCGGGGGCACTGCTCCTATGTGTCCTTTATTGCCTGGTCACTCCGGGCTATACGGCGCGAGAGCAAGCCTGCATCGTGCTGTATATGGTATTTAAACTGTCTGAAAGCCAGGTAGACGTGCTCCAGGGCATCCAACAGCGAGCCTATCGGATGGACTATATTTTTAGGTCTTTCGTGCTTAGAGGCATACTATCCCTGGCAGGGTTCTGCCTGACCCTCTATCTAACCCAGGATGTTTTATGGGCCATTGTGGTTATGGCAGCGTTGACCCTTGGGGTGGTCTGGGGTATTGATGTGCCAACCAGCCGCAGGCAGGAGTCGTTTGTCTTTCGCCCTCAGCTGCGAAAAAGCTATGAGCTGCTTCGGATTAGCTGGCCGCTGATGCTAACTTCCTTTTTATCAAATGCAGTGGTTTCCATTCCCAGAGCAGTGTTGGAGAGCCAGATGGGCAGCGAAGCTCTGGGGATTTATGGGGCAGTGGCCACTCCGGCTGTTCTGGTGCAGACCCTGTGCCTGCTGATATATAATCCTCTGATTTCTCCGATCAGCGAGGCCTATCTCCAAAGAAATCAACGGGCTTATTGGAGATTGCTACTCCGGTCGGCTGGCGCTGTGATTGCAGCTGCGACGGCGCTTATGCTGGGAGCAGCGCTGCTGGGCAGATGGGGGCTGAACCTCCTCTTTGGGCCAGAGATACTGCCCTATGCGTATCTTTTGCTGCCTGTTTTAGCAGCAACCAGCTTGATGGCTATCAATTGGTATCTGAATATGCTTTTAACCATTGCAAGGCGTTTGAAAACAGTTATGTTTGCCAACCTGGCAGCGGTAGCTGGGGTCGCCATGGTCAGCGCCCCGGCGATTCAGGCGCAGGGAATGGCAGGTGTCAATAATGCCATGTACGTGGGGCTGGGCTTGTCCATTGTGGTGATGCTGGCAGGGCTTGCCGATGCGTGGCGTAAACAATTTGCATCTTCTTCCAAGGAGGATCTATGAACCATACCTTCGCCATCTGTGCGTACAAGGAAAGCCCCTATCTGGAGGCCTGCATCCAGTCTGTTTTGGCTCAGCGAGAGGATAGCCAGGTGATCCTCTGCACCTCCACGCCCAATCAGCTGATCGAAGGTTTAGCAACCAAGTACGGGCTTTCGCTGCACATTAATAACGCGCCAAGCTCTATCCATGGCGACTGGAATTTTGCGCTGTCCATGGCGAAGGGGGAGTATGTGACCCTGTGCCACCAGGATGATATTTACGAGCCTGGCTATTGCGATGCAGTAAAGAAGGCTGTTCAAAAGGGTTTTCTGGTTTTTTTCAGCGACTATTGGGAATTGCGGGGCAAAAACAAGTGCTCCGGCGGCAAGCTGCTTTTAATCAAACGCATGCTGCTTTCCCCTCTGCGGGTAAAGGCCTTTCAGGGCCTGCGCTGGGCGAAGCGCTTTGCGCTCCGGTTTGGCTGCGGCATCTGCTGCCCGTCTGTCACATTCCATATGCCCTCTATGCCCAAACCCTTGTTTCAGGCAGGCTTTAAGAGTGACCTGGACTGGCAGGCCTGGGAAAAGCTTTCGACTCAAAGGGGGCGGTTTGCCTATGAACCCCGGCGGCTGATGTGCCACCGTATCCACGAAGAATCTGAAACCAGCCGGATCATTGGCGAAAACCAGCGGGGCAAGGAAGATTATCAGATGTTTCTGAAATTCTGGCCGCCGTTTATTGCTAAAATGCTGACGCGCTTTTACAGCGCCAGCGAAAAGAGCAACAGCCTGTAAAGGAAGTCTTGGCAATCTTGACAAGGTTCGACAGGTTCGCTAGAATGATCGATATATGAGTTCCATGATCGGAGGCTTGCCGTATGCAAAAGCTGCTTGTTATTATACCTGCCTATAATGAACAGGCTGCCATACGTAACACCGTAGAGGATCTGAAAGCCAACTGCCCTCAGGCGGATTATGTGGTGGTCAATGATTGCTCCAAGGATCAGACCCTTCAGGTGCTGAGAGAGGCGGAGATGAATTATCTGGATCTTCCCCTCAACCTGGGCATTGGCGGCGGCGTTCAGACAGGTTTCAAATACGCCCAGCAGAATGGCTATGATATAGCCGTACAATTCGATGGAGACGGCCAACACTGCGCCGATTATATCAAGCATATCGTTCAGCCGATTCTTGACGGCGAAGCAGACATGGTCGTTGGAAGCCGCTTTCTCCCTTCAAATAAAGAAAATACAGGTTTTCAATCCTCCTGTATGCGCCGCTTGGGTATCAGAATCATCAGCAAGCTGATCAGGCTGTGTACGGGAAAAACCATCTACGATACCACCAGCGGCTTCAGAGCCTTCTCTAAGCCCATGATCGCGCTGTTTGCCAACAATTACGCCCAGGATTATCCTGAGCCCGAAGCGCTGATCACGGCTATTTATAACGGTTTCAGGGTAAAAGAAGTGGCTGTTATGATGAATGAGCGCCAGGGTGGCGTAAGCTCTATCAGCACCCTTAAATCAGCCTATTACATGATCAAGGTCACGCTAGCCATTCTCATCATTGGTATGCGTCTGAGCGGCCGGCGGGGAGGCAAGAGCCATGTCTGATCGTTTGAGAATCATCCTTATATTGATCGTTGCGCTTTACAGCATCGTTGCGGTCCGCATGATTCACCGCAAGAAGCTGAGCCTGAACTACTCCCTCTTGTGGCTTTTGCTGGCTGTGCTGATGCTTGCGGGCATCCTGTTTCCTGATGCGGTGTATTGGCTGTCAAACATCGTGGGCGTAGAACTGCCCTTTAATATGCTGCTGTTGTTTTTCTGTTTTTTTGCATTGGTGCTTTTGTTTTATCTGACCAGCATCGTTTCCAAGGACAATGAAAAAGATCGAGCCTTGACCCAACAAATTGCACTGCTCGAAAAACGTGTTCGGGAGCTTGAGAAAAAGCTTTCGGAGAAATAAAATTCAAAAATAGCAAGGACTCTCTTTGATTCAGAAAGTCCTTGCTTTTTTATTGCCACTGAACGTTCACAACAGGTATGGCCAGGCTCTCATTTTCCAGCAGCTGCCGGTAGAGGGCAACGGCTTTCTCTTCGGTAGCGCCTTTGGCCTGCGCCATCAGGTTTTTATCGGAAAGGATCTCCTCGCGGCAGGCAGCCGCCCGGTCATCCAGTATCCGCTGGTAGCGGGATTGGGATAGGGGCAGCCAGAAATCCTCGATCTGCGCATCACCTGTCACCACAAAGGAATCATGGAGCATAACTACCTCGGGGAGGGTTAATAGGATGGCGCCCTCTTCGTGGGTGATCTGCACCTTGTCTAGGTCAATTCCTAAGGCGATCTTGTATTCGTAAGGAACAGAAACCTTCTGCACCTCGCCTAGAAGCAGCGCAGAGGTGGAGGCGGCTGCGATGCCGGTATCCGTATATTCCATGCAAGTCAACTTGCCCACCTTGGCCATTTCACGCTTCAAAAGGGTCGTGGCGTAAACGGGGTCGGGGGTAGGGCAGAGGAGAGAGATCAGTTTACCGGCATAGGGCAGCGCAGCTACAGCCAATGCCAAAATAAGCCCTGCGGACAAAAGGCGCAGGAGCCATTTGCCAATGCGCTTCATTTAGCTTCCTTTCAAAAGAACCAAAAGGTATACAACGCCGCGGGCCAGCCAGTAGAGCAACGTAGCGTACCCCACGATCAGCACGGGGATCTCATAGCGATGGAGCCGCTTGGGACGAGCGTGTTTGCGAAACATCTTGGATCCCTCCTTTTGAATTCCCCCCTACATTATACGACAAAAACAGACAAATGTCACTTCGTTGCCAAAGTTGTTGCAAGCGTGAACAATAAATGAAATTTTCCAGCACGAGCAAATGGGTCTTGCCTTTTTAAAGAAAGAGTGGTATTACTTAAGAGAAAATAATTTTTCGATTTAAAAACCAAAAAATGGAAGGAGCTTCCTTCATGGACATTAATTGGTATCCGGGGCATATGGCGAAGGCGAAGCGGCAGCTTTCCGCTCAGCTAGGTCGTGTGGATGTGGTGCTTGAATTATGTGATGCGCGCCTGCCCCACGCCAGCCGCAACCCGGATCTGAATAAGCTGATTGCCGGCAAAGAGCGGGTGCTGGTGATGAATAAATCCGACCTGGCTGATCCTGCCCTGACTCAGCAGTGGCTGAATCACTTCAAGCGCCAGGGCATCCGAGCCATGGCCTATGTGGCCACCGGCGGCAAAACCAAGCAGGCGGTGGATATGATCGCCCAGGCAGCCCATGACATCGTGGAAAGAGCCGCCCAAAGAGGCGTTAACAAAATCGTTCGGGTCATGGTGGTGGGCGTTCCGAACGTGGGCAAGAGCACCTTTATCAACCGCCTCCATGGGGGCGCTATCGCAAAGACCGGCGACCGCCCCGGCGTGACCAGGGCCAATCAGTGGGTTAAAGTGGGCCCCTATCTTGAATTATTAGATACCCCCGGCCTCCTCTGGCCCCGGCTGGATGACCAGCGGGCTGCCCAGCGCCTGGCTTATATCGGCACCATCCGCGATGCGGTGGTGGATCAGCAGATGCTGGCCATCCGCCTTTTGGAGGATATGCTCTGCGTGCGCCCCCAGGCGGTCATGGAGCGCTTCAAGCTCAAGCAGGAGGGCCTTTCCGGCGTTGAGCTGCTGGAGGCGGTTTGCCATGGCCGCGGCTTTTTGCTCAAGGGTGGCATTGCGGATACGGACCGGGGCTGCTCTGTGGTGCTGGATGAGTTCCGCGCTGGCAAATTGGGGCGGCTGACCCTAGAGGATCCCCCGGATGAAATATCCCCCAAGCCCCGTTTGATTTTGCGTGGAGCAGGAGAGGATAACCATGGCGAGGATTGATCGACAGCAGCGCATCCAGACCTTGACGCAGTTGGACGCCACCTTCTGGGCGGCCGGTACAGTGATCGCCGGTATTGACGAGGCGGGCCGCGGCCCCCTGGCAGGCAATGTAGTGGCTGGCTGCGTGGTGATGCCTCCCCAGCCCCTTCTTTTGTGGGTGGATGACAGCAAAAAGCTTTCTGAAAAGCGCCGGGAGCAGGTCTTTGAGGAGATTATGGAGACGGCGCTGTTCGTAGGCGTGGGCGAAGCGACCCCTGAGGAGATCGACGAGTACAATATCCTGGAGGCCACCAAGCTGGCCATGCGCCGGGCGGCTGAATTGATCCCTGCGGAGATCTTTTTGATCGACGCGGTGAAAAATGTGGGCCTTCATGGGGAGGAGCGCCCCTATATCCATGGGGATGCGGTGAGCTATTCCATCGCGGCAGCTTCCATTATTGCCAAGGTTACCCGCGACCGGCAGATGCAGGCGCTGGACGAGGCGTACCCTCAATACGGCTTTTTGAAGCACAAGGGCTATGGCACAGCCCAGCACATTGCTGCCCTGCGCGAATACGGCCCCTGCCCGGCTCACCGGCGCAGCTTCATTGGGAATTTTGTAAAATGAGAACCTATGATAAAGGGCTTCAAGGTGAGGAAGCAGCCTTGAAGTATCTGAAAAAGCGCGGCATGAAGCCGGTGGACAGCCGGGTGCGCCTGGGCCGGGGGGAGATCGACCTGATCATGCGGGAAGATGACTGCACCGTGTTTGTGGAGGTTAAATATCGGCCCATGGGGCAGG
>JAFUPO010000295.1 GCA_017481185.1 Clostridia bacterium
ATGGGGGTGGTGATCTCCAAGAAGTCATGGGCGGTCATGGCAGCCCGCAGGGCGGAAACCACGTTGCAGCGCAAAACGATGTTCTTCTTCACCTCGGGGTTGCGCAGATCTAGATAACGGTGCTTGAGGCGCAGGGTCTCATCAGCCTCACGGCTATGGTTGATCTGGAAGGGAAGCTCATTATGGCGGCAGCGGCCTAGCACTTCGATAGCCTCGGGCACCACTTCGATCTCGCCAGTGGCGATCTTGGGGTTCTTGCTGGAGCGCTCCCGCACGACACCGGTAACGCTGATAACGCTTTCCTTGTTGAGGTCATGGATGACGCTCATCATCTCTTCGCTTTCGATCACCACCTGGGTGGTGCCGTAGAAGTCGCGCATGATCACAAAGGCCAGATTGGCGCTGACCTCGCGCACATTCTCCATCCAACCGGAGAGCCTCACTTGCTTGCCAGCATCAGCCAGGCACAGTTCGTTGCAGTTATGAGTACGATTCTGCATCATTGTTCTTATCTCCTTATTTCAGCATTTCCTTCACAGCCTGGGCTGCATCGCTCAGGTTTACGGTGGATTCTTCCTTGGTCATCATGTTGCGCAGCTTCACAACGCCTTGGGCCAGCTCATCGCCGCCGAGGACAGCCGTTAGAGGGGCGCCGGTTTTGTTAGCAAACTTGAACTGCGCTTTGAGGCTGCGACCGCAGTGATCACAGTCAGCCTTAATGCCCGCGGCTCGCAGGCTCTGTACCAGCGAGAAAGCAGCAGGTTTACATTCTGCGCCCATATAAGCCACAAACACATCCAGCATACGAGGCTGAGGCAGCTCAACGCCCTGGCTTTCCAGCAGCATCAGCACGCGTTCAATACCCATGCCGAAGCCAACAGCAGGCGTACTAGGACCGCCCAACTGCTCTACCAGCTTGTCATAGCGGCCACCGCCGCAAACGGTTAGGTTGCCCTGAGGCGTTTGGGTAATCAGCTCAAACACCGTTTTGGTGTAATAGTCCAGGCCCCGCACGATGCGGCTGTCGATCTGATAAGGTACATTGGCAGCCTTCAGATAGGTTTGGAGCTGTTCAAAATGCTCCTTGCACTCATCGCAGAGCATATCCAGCATGGAGGGAGCATCCTTTACCAACTCCTTACAGGCAGGTACCTTGCAGTCGAGCACACGCAAAGGATTGCGCTCAAAGCGACTTTGGCAATCCTTGCACATATCCTTGACCCGGTCGCCCAGGTAGTCCTTCAATGCTTGGTGATAGGCAGGACGGCACTTTTCACAGCCGATGGAGTTAATGTTGACGGACAGGTTGGTGCCGCCCAGCTTCTCCATCAGGTGATAGGCCAGAGAGATCAGCTCCGCGTCCACAGAGGCTTCCTTGCCGCCAAAGCACTCCATGCCGAACTGGTGATGCTCACGCAGGCGGCCGGACTGAGGCGCTTCATAGCGGAAAATGGGCGAAGAAAGATAATACATTTTGCAAGGCAATGCCTCTGCATAGAGATTTGCCTCCAGGAAGGCGCGCACAGCGCCTGCCGTACCCTCAGGCTTCAAGGTAATGGAGCGATCGCCCTTATCTTTAAAGGTATACATTTCCTTCTGCACCACGTCGGTGGTATCGCCTACGCCGCGCTGAAAGAGTTCTGTATGCTCAAATACCGGCGTGCGCACCTCCCGGTAACCCGCCTGGTGAGCAAATTCACGCTCCAGGGCTTCTACCGTCTGCCAACGGTAGCTATCTTGGGGCAAAAGATCCTTTGTTCCTTTGGGTGCCTGAGTCAGCATCCTTGTGTTCCTCCTTGACCAAAATATAAAAACGTCCCATGCAAACGCATGGGACGAATGACGCATCTTCGCGGTGCCACCCTGCTTGAAAGCTCTAGAAGCATTCCACTTATCGCCCTTTATCGCAGGCGATGCGCCCGCCATTACAGCGGGAGACTCCGGGGTGTCCCTGCCTGCCTGTGCCAAGGGAGCTTGCAGCCTGTGGCTCCCCTCTCTGCATGGTATAGGCAGACCATCTTCCCATCATGGCCCTCGGGTGGAATTATACCGTTCAAAGCTTTAATTGTCAAGGCTTTAAGGCCTATTCCTCGCTGGCGCGGCACATCTCTTCATATTCCTCGCGGCTGATAAGCACCTGTCTTGGTTTGGAGCCATCCGCCTGGCTGAGGATGCCCCTGCGTGACATTTCATCCACAATACGGCCGGCGCGGGAATGACCGATGCGCAGCCTGCGCTGGAGCATACTGATGGAGGTTTGTCCATCCTGCACAGCCAGCTCGATAGCTTGCGCCAGCAGGGGGTCTTCCCCATCGCCCATGTCCACAGGCTCCGCGTCATCCGGCGCGCTGCCTGCGGCAGGCGCAGATTCTTCAAGCTTCTCCAGCACGTCCGGATCAAACTCCACCTGACTGGTGCGGCGAATAAAATCTGTAACACGATTCACTTCGTCATCCGAAAGGAAGCATCCTTGCACACGGAAGGGTGTCAGTTCACCATTGGGCAGATAGAGCATATCGCCCCGCCCCAGAAGCTTTTCAGCACCGATGCGATCCAGAATGGTTCTAGAGTCAATGGAAGAGGATACCGTAAAAGCAATTCGTGACGGGATATTAGCCTTGATCAGACCGGTAATAACATCCACAGAGGGCCGCTGGGTAGCCACCACCAGGTGGATGCCTGCCGCGCGGGCCAACTGGGCCAGGCGACAAATGTATTCTTCCACATCCTTCTTACAGGTCATCATCAGGTCAGCTAGCTCGTCAATGATCACCACGATGCGAGCCATGGATTCCTCGCCGTCAAAAAGCGATGCATTGTAGCCGGTAATATTGCGCACCGAGTGTTCCTTAAACTTCTGGTAGCGCTCCATCATCTCAGCGACCACCCATGCCAAGGCCCCTGCGGCCTTATGAGGATCAGACACCACGGGCACCAACAGATGGGGCAGACAGTTGTAGCACTGCAATTCTACCATTTTGGGATCGATAAGAATCATTTTTACCTGTTGAGGCGTTGCCCGATAGATGATGGAATTGATGATCGCATTGATGCAGACAGATTTACCGCTGCCGGTAGCGCCCGCAATGAGCAGATGGGGCATCTTCTCCAAATCGCACACGATGGGCTGACCGGCAATATCCTTGCCCAGGGCCACCGCCAAGGGTGACTCCATCCTGCGCATCTCGTTAGATTCCAGCACTTCCCTGAGGGTTACAGCACTGATGGACTGATTGGGCACCTCAACGCCCACAAGGGATTTGCCAGGAATGGGCGCTTCGATCCGAACGGATTTGACCTCCAGATCCATAGCGATATTCTTATCAATATTCGCCACGCGGCTCACGTTGATACCCGCGGCAATCTCCAACTCATACCGTGCGATGGCTGGGCCGTGGGTCACGTGCTTCACCTTTGCAGGGATCCTGAAGCTCTCAAGCGTTGCCTCCAGCTTTTGAGATCGAATCATGTCTTCGCTATGGTTCTCAGGGCGCTGAGGCGCAGGCGTTTTGAGCAGATTCAAGGATGGATATGCATAGGGATTAGGCAGATCCATTTCCAGCTGCTTAGGTTCCTCCTGCTTGCGAGGAGGCAGCTTAACCTTGGGCGTATCCAGCTTTTCTCCACTCATCGGCGCAGCAGGCTGAACCACCGCTCTGCGAACAGCTGGCCGATCCTCCGCCTCAGGGCTCGGCGCGACTGAGCGAAGCTTCATGGGCTGAACCGATGCCTTTTTTGCAGGCTGCGGCGCAGGTTGGTTTTCACGTTCTTCATCCCAAGGCGGCAGATCCTCTTCAAAGTCCGGGTCAGGCATCACTGGCTGAACAGGCGCTGCTTTTCGCGCAGCCGCTTTCTTCGCCGGTTCTTTCCTGGCGCCCTTACTGGCTTTGGCCGCTTGTGGACGCGATTGCGCAGCCTCCCAGTTCATAATGGGGCTTTGACTATCCTGCTGCACAATGGTTTCCTCATAAAAGCCCGCAGATTCATAATACGCATCAGGGGCAGCTCCGTCGTCATAATACGGCTGCTGATAGACCCCCTGCTGGGCATAGGCGGCTTCCTGCTGGGCCTGGCGGGTGCGAGCTGCCTGCTGAGCCCGAAGCTGCTCCTCTCGCTGCCACTGGGCTTGCTGCTGAGCATACGCAACCCGCTCCTGCTCGCGCAAAGCGCGTTTTTCAGCAGTTCGTGCTTGGTGATCCGC
>JAFUPO010000296.1 GCA_017481185.1 Clostridia bacterium
CATGGTAAATTATAAAAGCGTCAAATCCGGCAAGGTAACGATCAAAAACGACGGCGTCATCCGCGGCCTCACCGGCGCAGGCGTGATCCTGGCCCCCTTTGACGGAACCACCATGAGCCTCACCGGCTCCGGCGTGGTGGAGGGGCCGGTGGGCCTGATCCTGTGCGCCAACAGCGCCCCGGGCAGAGCCACGGTGACCATCGACCACACCCTGCGCAGCTGCAATGCCCGCCTGGAGGCGGAGGCTGATCAGCGGGCAGACTTCTGGCTGGAGCTTAAAAAGCAGGCCAATCAGCTGGGTCTGCTCACCCCCTCCGATGAAGAAGCCATGACGGCCCAGTTCCAGCGCAAGGTACGCGAGGCCCAGATTGATCAGCTTCTTGAACGAACGGGCATGACTCATGAGGATGCAATGGGCCGTGCTTTGTGCATCAGTCAGGGGGCCCAGCTACCCTACAACCTGAAATTGACTCTGAAGGGGACCCTTTGGGGAGAGGAAGGGCTCATTACCCTGCCGGATATGAACCAGAAAAAAGGCACGCTGTCTGTTAAGGCCCAGGCTGCGCCGGATAGTCCGGCTAAGCGGGTGGATATCGTGTACACCCAATATATGCTGGATATTAATGAAACCGCCTGGCCCCAAAAGCTGAACAACCTTGTTAACGGCAGCTTTAGCAAGGCGTGGCAGCAGGGCGTTGACTTTTGTACCCGCACCGTTAAGGCAACTGAAGATGGCGGTGCTGTGTATACTTCAAGCTGGGCGGGCCCCGCTATGGTGGAGCTGACCGCACGTCATACCGGTGGCAAATGGCAGGTCGCCAGCCAAGATTTGCCCTCTCCCGGGGAAAATTCCAGCTATGAGGATGTGCTTGACCAGCTGAGCGGCATGGCGGCAAACAGCCTTTACCTGATGGAGAAAGACGTACCCGTGACCAGTACAGACAATACCTACCGGGCGGCTTACGGCCCCTATCTCTGGGAGGGCAACGGGTATTCCTTCGGTACGCCCTTTGAATCTGAGAGCTTCAAGTATGCGGCTGTGCTCAGGCTGCCCAAGGCCTTAACGATCCGCAATTTCAAGGAATTTGGCAAACTCCATATCAACGGGATAGAGGGAGGGGAGGGCTCCCTCACCCTCAGCCACATCGGCAGCTTGGGCCCTGTATCAGCTGCCAATATGGATGTGCGCCTGAGCAACGTGACCCTTGCGCCCTATGTGCCCCTTGCCCTGACGGCGTCAAATAAGGGAGAATATGAAGCAGTGATCGATGAAAGCTGCTTAGCCCCCCAGGGAGAGCTTGAGATTAATTGCGGCAACTACCAAAATGAAAAATGCACGCTGAAGCTTGTAAACGAAGCAGACCTGCTCCTTGACTCAGGCAATATCGTTGTCAGAAACAAGGGCGTTTTAAAGCTTATGGGCGCGGGTTCCCTGGGCGATTGGGAAAATGCCCAGTCGGACCAGAAGACCCTTGTGATGTACCTTGCTAACGGCGGCCAGGCCACGCTGGATCACCGGATCAGCACCCTTGAATTGCGGCTGTCAAGAAACGATCAAAGCGCCCCCAAGGCTGCCGCACAGATCGGCGGGCAGGTAAAGCATCTAATGGTCAAGTGCGAGGAAAGCACCCCCAAGGATACCATCACCGTCACTGCTTCCCAGATGGAGACCTTTAAGGTGGAACTATACTGTGATGGCCGCACGGAGCCCATGACCGATAAGGAAGCCGCTTCCTTCATCAAAAAGAATGCCCCAACCCTGAAATATACCAAGGCCCGCAGCGCCGGGGGCGAAGGGGTCACACCTGTCTATGAAATCAAAGGAGATCAGCACATTGTGCTGTGGATGGGCAGCCTGAAGTAAAAATTTGGGATGGATTTTTAAGCACAGATGTGGTATCATTGATTACAGAAAGCCCATGAAAGAAGGAGAGAAATCAAATGAAGAAGCTATTGCTGCTTGCCCTGACCCTTTGCCTGATGCTGACCTGCGCCCTGGCGGAGGACGACCATCTGGTTGGCACCTGGACTATCAGCCATGCTGAAGCGCAGGGCATAACCCTTGGGGCAGAGGCCCTGGGCAACAACTGGCTGATCGACCTGAATGTTGATAAGACCGTGGTTATCACCATGGAGGGCGAGTCTGCCAAGGGAACCTGGCGCACGGAAGGCGGCCAGCTGCTTTTGAACAATGGCGTCAGCGACATGGCTTTTTTGCTTAGCGATGAAGGCTTCTACATGGAGCAGGATGGTGCGAAAATCCACTTTGCCAAGGTGGATACTGCTGCCCAGCCTGCCGCCTCTGCGGATGCGGATCCCACGGGCGTTTGGACCCTGACGACCGTTGAGAGCCTCGGCATCTCTATGAAGGCTTCTGACGTGGGCCTTGACGTTGTTTACCATTTGAATGCTGACGGCACGATGAGCATGACGGACAGCGGCGTTAGCAAACAGGGTACCTGGGAAATGAAGGATGGACTGCTGTCCATTGACGACGGCGATGACGTTATAACCTGCACCCTGGAAGGGGACACCCTCCATATGGAGATGGAAGGCGTAAAGGCGATCCTTACCCGTGAGGGTGCGGCGGTCGCTGCCCAGCCTGCCGCGGCGGGCGAAGGTCCCGCGGGCTACTGGGAGCTGACTTCCGCCGAAGCTTCGGGCATTACCATGGAAGCTTCTGCCATCGGGATTAAAATGTCCTTTCAGTTGTATGAGGATGGCACCTTGACCGCTACTTTCAACGACACCAACGCACAGGGCAGCTGGGAAATGAAGGAGGGTGTGCTGTACATCAACGATGGCACGCAGACCGTGCCCTGTGTTCTTGAAGGCGATACGTTCTATCTGGAGCAGGAAAACGCGAAGATGATCTTCACCCGCACGGGCACGGCTAGCAAGGCGGCTGTGACCAATATCGTTGATACTACTCAGGTTGCTGCGATGGAAGCCCCTGCCAAAATCCTTGCTCAGGATGTGGCTGAATTCAACGGCCAATGGGTCAATGCCTTTATGATCCAGAATGGGATGCGTATTCCCCTGAGCATGATCAATATGAGCTCCAGCATGGAGATCACCGATGGAAAGGTAGTCATTGATATCAACGGCAGCGTCAACACCCTGCCCTTGGGCTTCGTAGATGGCACCCTGTACATCGCGGCAGGCGAGAATGATATTACCGTAGCGCTCCATGAAGGTGGCCTCGTCTCTTTTACGACCAACGGCCAGTCCTTCTACTATGAGAAGATGAATTAATTTTAAGACCGAAACCGGAGTCCTAAGGGGCTCCGGTTTTTGTTGTGATGGTGTGCTGAGTGTCGCCATCTGCGGTGGAACCGATGCCCATACCGTTGAGAACGAAGTCTTTTTGTTATGTTCGATATGATGAGGCCTTTAGCCGCAGGGCTGCCCAGTAATGCAGCAGACAGTTTTAAAAGGCGCTTACCTTTTTTCCTGTAAAACATTTGTGAACCCCTGTTTTCTGGTTGATTTTTAACCCCTTTCACGGTATACTTATTAGGTTATATGACCCCAATAAGGAGTGAATGTAAATTGATGAAGCGGCTTTTGAGCCTTATCATGTGCCTGGCCCTTTTGGTTCCCGGCGTTGTGCTGGCCGAGGAGGATGAAGAGGTTTCCCTGGTGGCCCTGTACGAGCTGGATGAAGAGCAGCAGGCCATGTGGGAGGAGTGGGACGCTGCCGCCCAGCTGACCGAAGAGGATGAGGAGGCTCAGGCGGAGGCTCTGCTGGAAGAATTGGAAATGACCAACCTGGCGGAGATCGACCCCTCTGAATTGGACATCAACGAGAATCTGCCGGAGGATTGGTTCAACATCCTGCTCCTGGGCGTGGACGCCCGTAAGGACGTAACGGATATTGGCCTGTCCGACGTGATTATGATCTGCTCCATCCACCGGGAGACTGGCGAGATCAAACTGACCTCCATCGCCCGGGATACGGCGGTGACACTGCCCGGCTACAAAAATATGAACCGCATCAACACCGCCTATAAGTTCGGCGGCATGAGCGGCGAAAAGAACGGCGTGAAGGATGCCGGCCCCAAGCTGGCCATGCGCACGGTGAACTATAACTTCGATATGAATATCGAAAAGTTTGTGACCGTGAACTTCTTTGGCCTGGCTGCTATTATTGACAGCCTGGGCGGCGTGGATATCGAATTGACCAAGAAGGAAGCCACCCGCATCAACTATGAGCTGCGCAAGGAGCCCCTGGACGACGTGAAGCGGGATCCTGTGGAGGGAGTGGAAGGCGTTCACCACCTGGATGGTATGCAGGCTGTGACCTTCGCCCGTATCCGCGGTATCGATAATGACTTTGTGCGCACCTCCCGCCAGCGCAAACTGCTGGAAGTGCTGCTCAAACAGGTGATCGGAGATATGAACCTGCTCACCATGGTGGAGCTGATGGAAACCGCTCTGCCCTATGTGTATACCAACCTGACCCTGGAAGACATTTATGAGCTGGGCCGGGTGGTGCTCAAATCTGACATTGCTGAAAAGGCTGCCAACGGCGAGGATGTGCTGCGCCAGCACCGCATCCCCATGGACAAGTGCTTTGGCTATAAAGATATCAATGGCGCCAGCATGGTCTGGATGAACGAGAAAAACTTTAAGCTGAATAAGGAGTCCATCCACAAGTTCATTTACGGCGAGGTTTACGCTCGTTGATCTAACTGCCCCTCCAATGGTGAGGGGCCGCTTTCTTGAATGATACATCGATATATGTCGATGAAAAAATATAATAACATAGCAAGGTTGTTCC
>JAFUPO010000297.1 GCA_017481185.1 Clostridia bacterium
AAGCCATCGCTCACCAAGATTTTGAGAAGGCTGCTGGGCTTCGGGATCAGGAGCGCTCTTTGAAAAGTGAAATTGAAGCCAAGCGCGCCGCCTGGGAACAGGAAAAAAATGCTCGCAAGGATGTGGTCACCGAGGAAGACATTGCGCAGATCGTTGGCAGCTGGACGGGGATACCTGTTAAGAAGCTCACAGAAACTGAATCTCAGCGGCTTTTGCAATTGGAGGCTACCCTCCACCAGCGTGTCGTAGGCCAAGAGGAGGCCATCAGCGCTGTCAGCCGAGCTATCCGCCGAGCCCGTGCCGGGCTCCAGGATCCCAAGCGCCCCATCGGCTCCTTTATCTTTCTGGGGCCTACAGGCGTTGGCAAAACTGAGCTTTGCCGTGCCTTGGGCGAGGCTATGTTCGGGGATGAAAACGCCCTGATCCGCATCGATATGTCAGAGTATATGGAAAAGCATAGCGTCTCCCGGCTGGTGGGCTCCCCTCCCGGCTATGTGGGATACGAGGAGGGCGGCCAGCTCACCGAGGCTGTGCGCCGCAAACCTTACAGCGTCGTGCTTCTGGATGAAGTGGAAAAGGCGCATCCCGATGTGTTCAATATGCTCCTGCAAATTTTGGAGGATGGCCGTCTAACCGACAGCACTGGCCGGGTGGTAAACTTCAAGAATACCATTATCGTCATGACCTCCAATGCTGGGGCCCATACTATCGGAACCTCCCGCTCCCTGGGCTTTGGCAGCACCATTGATACGGTTCGCTCCTACGAAACCATGAAAGAGCAGGTAATGAAAGAGGTTAAGGATATTTTTCGGCCTGAGTTCATCAACCGCGTGGATGAATTGATCGTGTTCCATGCTTTAAAGGAAGACGACATTTTGCAGATCGCCGCGCTGATGCTTAAGCAGGTGCAAAAACGATTGGCCGAAAAGGGAATGACGCTTTCCTATGGCGATGATGCGGTGAAATTGCTGGCCGATAAGGGGTATGATCCCCAGTACGGCGCCAGGCCCCTGCGGCGAGTAATTCAGCGCGCTGTGGAGGATGCCCTTTCTGAGGAAATCATCAGCGGCCGCCTCAGGCTGGGGGATGCGGTCAACCTTTGGGTTGAGCAAAATGAAATCCGCTTTCAAAAGGCATAAAAGAATGAGCGAGGAAACGTTTCCTCGCTCATTCTCTTTTGTGGCAACTGATCTGAGCCTCTTTGAATGCCGACCATAGGGCCCCTCTGGCTTGCCGTGCCAATCGGCTGGGATAGCACATCAGGTCAAAGGCGTGATAGCAGCCCTTGAATACCCGCAACTCTGCTTTAACACCCGCTTTTTTCAAGCCATTAAAGTAGCTAACCGTTTCATCGTAAAAGGGATCCAAATCTCCAACAAATGAAAAGGCTGGGGGCAAGGCATGAAGGTTTTCAGCCCGAGCTGGCGCAGCATAAGGCGGCGTCTCCCCCACTCCCTGCAAATAAAGATCCCAGGCCTCTCGATTTGAACGACTGTTCCATACCGGCGCATCATTTTCACAGCTGGAAGGGGTCACCATCCGGTCATCCAGCATGGGATACAAGGGCATCTGAAATGCGATAATATCCTCGCCTTTATCCCTTGCGTAAAGGCACAAGGCCGCAGCCAAGCCTCCGCCCGCGCTATCGCCGCCTACAAATAGCTGATCTTGCCGGATGCCCAGCTGCTGGGCGTGCTCCTTCATCCAAAGGAGCGCCTGGTAGCAATCCTCCAGTGCCGCTGGGTAGGGCTTCTCCGTTGCACGGGTATAGTCTGGCATCACCAGTGTGCAGCTTCCATCCTTTGCAAACAAATCCGCAAACAGAAAGTCCTGCTCCGGCAAACCGATGGCATAGCCGCCGCCATGAATCCAGAGCAAACCTGTTTGAGGGGATGGCGCTGGATGCCTGGGTTCGATCACACAAAGCCTAAGAGAGGAGCCGTCCGGTCGATGAATCTCCTTCTCTGTCATCTGCGTATGCCGCCCCAGCCATCTTCCCTTCAGCCACCGATCCAGTATGCGGTTCTGCTTCACAAGCATTTTGTGGGTCATGGCAGGCATCAGCCGCCTAACGATGCTGCCCATTATCCGAACCCCTGGAGCCATATCCCGAAAGCGTATCTTCATCCCATTACTCCCGTTACGAAGGCCAACGCCAGCGCTACAGCTGTTGGCACCGTTACCGTATCATAACCGTTATGCGTGATCAACTCAACATAAGCAGCTGTGATGGCTGCCAAAGCTCCCAACAGCGCACATACATACCAGGCATAGCCCGAAGCGATCACCAATAGGGCGGTAGCTACAACGAAGGATGCACCCGCCATCGCCCCCGTGCCTTCCCAGGTCTTATGCGGGTCTGCAAGGGGAAACCTAATAAGGTGCTTTCCCCAGCGCTTGCCCACCAGCGCTGCCATGGTATCGCCAACGCCCCAGGTGAAAATAGCTGTCAAAGCCAGGTAGGGCTTTCCCAGCCATCCCCAGCAGCAGGCGATCAACACCGCATGGGTAAAGAACAGCAACAGCAAGCTCCGCTTGATTTCACCCTTTCGGCGCTGAACAAACAGCCCGTCATAGCCCTTCCAGCCTTCAAACAGTCTAAGTACAGGATAAACGATCAGCGCAAACACAGCGCAGCTAATGGAGGCGGCCAGCCAATCTCCCGATACAGCCATCATAAAAATAGAAGACGTATAGGCTACCGCGTGCAGGCTCTTGCGCCACACCTCTTTAGGAAACCTGATCACCCAGCGAGCCGCTAACAAGGCTGCAACGCAAATAGATAAGTACAGCAGATATTTGCCCAGGCAAGCGAGCACATTCATCAAGAGCTGATTAGCCGCCAGCGCTTCGCGGTAATGGAGCATCAAGAGGAAAGCGCCGAATATGGTCAGTATCCAGCCGGTTACCAAGCTCACCATGCGGCTGCTGACGCGATTGGCATACTGCGCTGAGAGAATGGACGCCGCTGTTTCAGTTACCATGCAAACCAGCAGAACCTCCCAGCGGTCAAATAGAATCGTTGGTTCAATCAGCGCGTGGCTCCCAAAGGCGATCAAGGCAGTAAAGGTCATGATCAGCGTGGATGTGCCCACAGCCGTTCGCTGCTCCATGCCCAGAAAGGCGGTAAATACCACCAGCATCATCATGCCGCCGCCAGACCCTACAAACCCCGTGCCAAAGCCGATGGTCAGGCCGAAAAACAGTGAAATAGCAATTCCTTTCCAGTCAAGGCGTTCACCCAGCGCTGCTGTTTGCACCTTCTGCGTTTCCGGCTTGACAAGGAAACGGATGCCGATGGCAACGCACAAAAAAAGCGAAAAAGTCCCCAACACCACATGGCCTGCATACCACGCAGCGATGCTGCCAACAATACACATCGCCAGGATACAGACCAGCATCAGCCAGCCACGCTTAAGATCAATGTGCTTATGGCGAATATAAACTGCCGCCGTAAACGCGGAACCCAGAATGTCAGAGGCCAATGCAATGGCTGTGGCATGATAGGCGCCGGTTGTTCCTGCAAAAGAAGGGCACAGAACAATCAGCATCGGTACCATTACCGTTGCAGCAGACAAGCCTGCCAGACCTGTTCCTACCCCCGCAGCAAGCGCTGCAAGCACATACCAGAGCCACTCCATTACCAGCACCCCTCTTGACAGGATTTGCTTCCAATTATATTATTATATACAACTTTAGCCCTAACAGCAACTCGCCTATTATTATTTTTTACGATTTCACCCAAACAAGGAGGCCCAATTTATGAAATCAGCCTGGAAGCCTTATGTCCGTGCTGGCGTTTGCGTGTTTGTATTATTTCTTGCTATCTCATACTGGCATCAGGCTGCCCGTTTGATCTCTCTGTTTCTCCAGGCGGCAATGCCCTTGCTGCTAGGCTGCGCCATTGCTTACATCGTTAATATCCTAATGAGCTTTTATGAGCGCAAAGTGCCTATTCGCAAGGCTTGGTGGTTCAAGGTCAAGCGCCCTTGCTGTCTTGCGCTGGCGTTGATCACCGTCATATTGGTGCTTTTGCTCTTATTTCAGCTAATCATTCCGCAATTAATCTCATGCTTCCAGGTTCTTATCAAAGCGCTGCCCAATGCCCTTAGATCCCTTTACGCCTGGCTGGAACAAACCTTTCACCTGAGCACTTGGCTGAATGAGCAGGCCCTGAAGCTGCCTGAAACCAGCGCCGACTGGGAAGCCCTGCTCACCAAGGGGGCCTCGGTGCTCATCAGCGGCGTTGGCGGCGTCATGAACGTGGCCGTTTCCGCCGTGTCCACAGTTGTCGGCAGCTTAGTGACCTTCTTTTTGAGCCTAATCTTTGCCTTTTACCTACTGACTGGCAAAGAAAAGCTGGGGGCTCAGCTCCGTCGTTTAAGCGAAAAGGCTCGGGGATTTAAAGTTACCGAGTGTATCCATGGGGTGGGGAAGGTTGTTGA
>JAFUPO010000298.1 GCA_017481185.1 Clostridia bacterium
ATATGAAAGGGAAAGGTTTCGCCAAGTTCCACCACGGAGGCCTGGGGCCAATGATCGCCCTCCACGCATTTCAAGTCCTTGCCGATCAGAAGCTTTTCAAGCACCAATGCCAGTGCTGCCGCAAACAAAACAAAAACAATCATGGGAGCGTTTCCAGGGGTGCAGGAACCTTTTTCAGGATCTCGCCCACCAGCTGCGCGCCGCCAGAGGAGATGCGGTGGCTAAGCACATAGGGAGCTACGTATTTTACGTCCTCAGGGATCACATAGTTCCGCCCCTCAAGCAGGGCGGTGACCTGAGCCGCCTTGTACAGGGCCATAGCGCCCCGGGTGGATACGCCGGTGACAAAGTTACCGGCGCTGCGGGTGGCTTCGATAAGATCCATGATATAGCCCAGCACATCCTGGGAGACCTGGGCCTGGGTGTAGGCCCTGCGCACATAGCGAGTGTCCTCGTCGGAAACCGCTCTTTGGAGGGACGTTACAATGTCCAGTGTGGAGGCCCGAGCGATAACGCTCATCTCCTGCTCACGGGTCATGTAACCCAGGGAGAGGCGCATGAAGAAGCGATCAATCTGCGCATCAGGCAGGGGAAAGGTGCCGTAGGACTCCAGAGGATTCTGGGTGGCCATAACCAGAAAAGGCTCCTGGAGGGCCATGGTAGCGCCATCCACGGTGATCTGCCGCTCCTCCATAGCTTCCAAAAGGCTGGACTGGGTGCGGGGCGTGGCCCGGTTGATTTCATCCGCCAGTACGATATTGGCAAATAGGGGGCCGGGCCGGAATTCAAATTCACCGTTCTTCTGGTTATAAAAGTTGATGCCCGTCAGATCGGAAGGCAAAAGATCGGGCGTAAATTGGATGCGTTTAAAATCACCCCCTACCGTTTTGGCAAAGGCCCGCAGAAGCATGGTTTTGCCTGTGCCGGGCACATCCTCCAAAAGGACATGGCCGGAGCAAATAAAGCAGGTGAGCACCAAAGAAATCATCTCATCCTTGCCCACAATTACCTGGGCGCAGTTATCGATAACCTTTTTGCGATAATCCGTAAAGCGGCTGACATCCATAGCAATACCCTCTTGTATCGTTCATAATATAGATGCATTATACACGCTTAAAGCGCAATTTTCAAATCATTTCCCGGTGATGAAAGGGCGCTGTATGCAAGCGGCAGGGTTTGACAAGCTTGAATAGCCCATGCTACAATCGAGCCGCAAGAGGGGAGGCATCTGCATGGAGAGCAAAATGCAAAAGGCCCTGAGCAGCTTAGGCCGATGGCAGGAGGCGCTGGCCTGCCCGGTCTGCGGGGGCGGGATAGAAGTGGAGGCCCATCGTATCCGATGTGTTCACGGCCATAGCTGGGATGTGAACCGAAAGGGATACGTAAACCTGCTCAGCCGCCCTCATGCCACCTATTATGATCAGGCGTTGTTTGCCGCCCGGGGCAGACTGTTGGGCGCGGGGGTCTATGAGCCGGTGATTCAGGCGCTGGCAGCCTACCTTCGGCCCGGCGATCGGGTGCTGGATGCTGGCTGCGGCGAGGGATACTATCTGGATGCGCTCAGCCGGATAACGCCCATAGAAGGGGCGGGCATTGACATCAGCCGGGATGCTATTGCCCAGGCGGCTTGCCATGAAGCCCCTCAATTGTGGCTGGTGGGGGATGTGGCTCGGCTTCCTTTTAAGCCGGGCAGCCTGGATGTAATCCTGGATATTCTGACCCCGGCCAGCTATCGGGCCTTCTGGCAAGCCTTAAAGCCGGAGGGACTGCTTATGAAGGTCTATCCCGGCTGCGATTATCTGAAAGAATTGCGAATGGCCATGGGCCTGCCAGCCTATGCTGCCGGGGATGTGGAAACCTATGCCCGGCAAAATGCCCGGGTGGAGGCCATTGAGGAGATTCACAAAACCCTGACCATCACCCCTCAGATGTACCGGGACTTTGTGTTCATGCCCCCCTTAACCCAGCGGCTGACTCTCAGTGAAAAGGAGGCCTTGGCTGGCAGGCCCCAGGAGCGGATGACCTTGCATCTGACTCTAGCGGTTTTGAAAGGGAAGGAAGCGGATTTTTCCCCTTTTCCAACGGGCTCAGGCGTGGTATAATAAGAGTTCGATGGAAGAAACAACGGCACTGCGCCGTTTAATTTGAAGAATACTACCCAGGCAGGAAGGATGAGCGCCACAATGGATCTGATGAAAACCATGCTGCTATATATGTCAATGGTGTTGGGCTCTGCGGTGGGCGATGCGCCCATGCCCACCCCCACCCCTACCCCCGTGGCAACGCCGGTGGCTATCGTGACCCCCGCCCCTGTGCAGGAGGAGGATCCGGTGGAGCAGTTAACCGCTGCGCCCACTCAGGCCGCGCCCACCCCCGGCCCCACGGCTACACCTCAGCCCGCCCTGGCGCAAGCGCCGGAGATGACGCCCAACCCCGGTTATAGAACCCTTCGCAACGGCAGCCGGGGGGATGAGGTGCGCAAGCTGCAAGAGAGGCTCAAGGAATTAGGCTATCTCCAGGCGGAGGTTGACGGAGTCTACGGCGATCGCACTAAGGGCGCTGTGATGCGCTTTCAGAAGGCCCATGGCCTGAGCCGCGATGGCGTTGCGGGCAAGCATACCCAAACCATCCTGTATGAATATGATAAGGTGATCGCTGATCCCTCGGCGGTAACGGCTTCCCCTGTGCCGACTCAGGCGCCTACAGCTGCCCCCACGGCAACGCCTACGCTTGAACCCACCGCGTCGCCGACCCAGGCGCCCACGGCAGAGCCCACGCAGATCCCTGTGCTTAATCCGCAGGAGCTGGAGATCCCCAAGGGAACGCCTGTTCCTGCACTGACCCAGATTCTGCCCCAGGCCACGGCAGCCCCTCAAACGGCAGAGAACGCCTCCTCTTCCCAGGTATCCTCCCCGCTGGCTTTGCTGGCGGACGGCAAGATCACAGTGGATGGGATGGCACTGGAGAGCCCAAACCTACTGGCGCTGTCTGCGGAGATGGATGTGCTGGTGGATGTGGCGGGGCTGACCGAGGCCTTGGAATGGGAATATGATCTGCCTCAGGAGGGTCTGGGCTGGGTATTTGACCTGGGCGAGCATACCCTGGCGGTAACTTACACCCTTGATAAAGATGCGTTGGACCTGGTTTCTGTTACCTGCGACGGCGAGGACGTGGAATTGACCGAGTCAATGACCGGCTTGATCAATCATCGCCTGTTTCTGACCCCTGCCTGGCTGGAGGCACTGGGAGCAACCGTAGAATGGGATCAGGAAA
>JAFUPO010000299.1 GCA_017481185.1 Clostridia bacterium
ACGCTCAGCCTGATATGGTTGAGCGCATGAACTACCTGTTCATGAACGATCAGAACTGGATTAGCATCTATCGCCCCGAGGAGCTGACCGCTGCTATCACCGATGCTATTTATGCCAAGGACGATGCGGCCAAGGTTGAAGCTATCATGAGGGCTGATAAGGTCATGATCGACGACTATTGCCTGATTATTCCTACCTTCAGCGCTACCGATACCAGCGTTGCTAATCCCAAGGTACATGACACCAACATCTCTTCCAGTGCGCCTGCGACCGCTTGGACGCCTGAGCAGGCCTGGATCGAACAGTAAGCCAAAGCTGCTGCCGGGCGAGAGCCGCGCTTCTCGCCCGGCCCCCTAAAACGAGCTTTTTAGGCAGACGACACGTTTTTCTGCCGTCTGTCTTTTCTTTTGCCTAAAATGGGCGATTCGCCAATAGAAAGTAGGTTTTTCTTTATGAGAAGATACATTGCGCGAAGACTGCTCTATACGATCATTGTGCTTTTGATCGTTAGTTTCTATGCCGTCTTTTTGGTCAATCTGATGCCTGGCGATCCTGCTATCGCTATGCTGGGTGCGGATGCTTCTCAGGAGCAGCTGGAAGCCCTTCGTAAGGAAATGCGCCTGGATGAACCGCTTTTCTCACGCTACATATACTGGTTGGGAAACGCCTTGCAGGGTAACTTTGGCACATCCTACAACTATCACATGGATGTGTTGAGCCTGGTCGCCCAGAGAGCCAAGTGCACCATTCATATCGGCATAACGGCGCTTGTTTTAACGGTGCTGATCGGTATCCCGTTGGGAATTGTCAGTGCGCTAAAGCGCGGTTCTGTTCTAGATCAGATCATCTCGGTACTGACTAACATCGGTATGTCAGCTCCTCGTTTCTGGTTTGCCATTCTTGGAATTTACTTTTTCTCATATCAATTAGGCATTTTGCCAATCTCCGGCTATGTAGGCTTGGATAAAGGCTTCCTAGAAAGCACTCGAAGCATCATTTTGCCCTCCTTTATGCTGGCCTTAACGCCCATGACTTCTATCCTGCGTCAGACCCGGTCAGCAATGCTGGAGGTTATTAATCAGGATTATGTGCGCACTGCCCGCTCCAAGGGCCTTAAGTCAACCCATGTTATTACCCGTCACGCGCTTAAGAACGCCATGATCCCCATCATCACACAATTGGGTATGCAGGTCCGTCAGGTGATCGGCGGAACGGTCATTATTGAACAGGTGTTCAATATTCCTGGCATGGCTCGACTGATTACCCTAAGCGTTGAAAACCGAGACATTCAGGTGGTCCAGGGAAGTATACTGCTGATTTCTATTGTGGTTACCCTGGCAAATCTGCTGGTAGATATTTCTTACGCATACTTTAACCCGAAGATCCGCTACGAGTAAAGAGAGGAAGTGTGAATCTGATGAATGAACGGACCAAGAGACAAATCAAAAGGTTTTTTCGCACTTTCTTCCGCCGCAAGGTGGTCATCTTTGGCACCATCATTATCACGCTGCTGGTGCTGATGGCAATCTTTGCAGACGTACTGTCGCCTTATGCTCCTAATAAGCAAAATCTGCGCGAAACACTTCAGGACCCCAGCGCTGCCCATTTGTTGGGTACCGATCAGTTGGGCCGCGATATTCTGACACGCATCTTCCACGGTTCACGCATCTCCTTGCTGGTCGGTATCTCAACGATCCTGCTGGCTGGCTCGGTGGGCATGATCATTGGTATGGTCTCCGGCTATGTGGGAAAGGGCCTTGACTCTGTGATCATGCGCTTTATGGATGCTCAAATGTCCATCCCGCCAATGGTTTTGTCCATGGCTCTGTGCTCCGCTATGGGCGGTGGCTTGGTTCCCATGATCGTTTCCATGAGCTTTGCCTATATGCCGACCTACGTGCGTATTATGCGAAGCCAGGTGCTTGCAATCAAGGAAGCGGATTACATTACGGCCAGCAACATTATCGGCAATCCGCCTGTAAAGACCATGCTGCGCCATCTGTTCCCCAACTGCTTGTCTCCGCTGATTATTCAGCTGACGCTGAATTTGGGCCAGGCTATTCTGACTGAATCCAGCCTGAGCTTCCTGGGCATGGGCGTGGTGCCCCCCACGGCCACTTGGGGCTCCATGGTCAGCCAAGGCTACAAGTACCTGTTTGACAAGCCGATGATGTGCTTTATTCCCGGCTTTTGCATCATGCTGGTGGTGCTGGGCTTCAACATGGTGGGCGACGGCTTGCGCGATGCGCTTGACCCGCGTCTCCGCGGTGTGATTTAAGGGGTGGTGCAACATGAGTAAAAAGAAAATTTTCGAGGTCAAGAACCTCAAAACCAGCTTTCGTACCGAGGATGGTTTGGTTCAGGCGGTAGACGGCGTTTCCTATCATGTAAATGAAGGTGAAATCGTTGCCATCGTTGGCGAGAGCGGCTGCGGCAAGTCTGTAACGCAGTTTTCAGCCCTTCAATTGATAAAAATGCCTCCAGGAAAAATTGAGTCAGGCGAGGTGCTCTTCGACGGTAAGGATCTGCTTAAGCTCAGCCAAAATGGCGAGGAAATGCGCAAGGTTCGCGGCGGCGGAATCGGCATGATCTTCCAGGAGCCTATGACCAGCTTGAATCCGGCCCTAACCATTGGACAGCAGATCGTTGAGGCGATTCAGCTTCATTCCAACGCCTCTAAGGCAGAGGCGGAGAAGCGCGCAATCAAGATGCTGAAGACCGTAGGTATCCCAGATCCTGAGATGCGTATGGGTTATTATCCTCACCAGTTTTCAGGCGGTATGTGCCAGCGGGCCATGATTGCCATGGCTTTATCCTGTCATCCCAAGCTGCTGATCGCTGATGAAGCGACTACAGCCCTGGACGTGACCATGCAGGAGCAGATTCTTGACCAGCTCCAGAAGATCGTGCAGGAAATGAACACCTCTGTGGTAATGATTACCCACAACCTAGGTATCGTTGCTCGGTATGCAGACCGGATTTATGTGCTGTATGCGGGTCGCGTGGTTGAAAGCGGCACGACAAACGATATTTTCTATCATCCAACCCATCCCTATACAAAAGGGCTGCTCAAGGCTGTGCCGCGGTTGGATATTGCAAAAACGGAAAAGTTGGTGCCGGTGGAAGGCAACCCCATGCGTTTGATCAATAAGCCCCAGCGCTGCGACTTCTATAATCGCTGCCCTTACGCCACACCAGAGTGTGAAAAGAAACCCTTCCCGACCATGCAAACGGTGGGAGAGGGGCATGAAGTGGCCTGCCATCGGGTGGGAACGGACATGATGCCGGTTAAGCAGCAGGCGTCCAATGAAAGACGAATCAAGAAAAGCGTTGATATGACCCAGAAGCCGCTGCTGAGCGTAAGCGACTTGGATATGACCTTTTACGGCGCTGGCAAGAAAATGATGGGTAAGCCCCGGGCGATCAAGGTGTTGGATAACGTTGGCTTTGATGTGTATCCGGGTGAAACCTTGGGCCTGGTCGGTGAAAGCGGCTGCGGAAAAAGCACCGTCGCCCGCTGCGTCCTTCGGATGTACGAACCCACAGGCGGCAACGTAACGTTTAAGGGCCAGGATATTACGCACCTTAAACCTAACAAGATGCGTCCTTTCCGCAAAGAGATGCAGTTGATTTTCCAAGACCCCTTCAGTTCCCTAGATCCTAGGCAGAACGCTGGAAGCATTGTTGCGGAGCCCTTGAAGATCCACAAGATGGTTAAAACGGCAGATGAATTGAATCATCGTGTGGATGAGCGTCTTGATATGGTCGGCCTGGGGGCTTCTCAGCGCGAGCGGATGCCTCATGAGTTTTCCGGCGGCCAGCGGCAGCGTTTGGGCATCGCCAGAGCATTGGCGTTAAATCCGAGCCTGCTGATCTGCGACGAGCCTATCTCAGCGCTGGATGTTTCCATCCAGGCTCAGATTATCAACCTGCTGGATGAATTGCAGGAACGGCTGGGCCTGAGCTATCTGTTCATCGCACACGACCTGTCAGTGGTGCGTCACATCAGCGACAGGGTGGCTGTGATGTATCTGGGCCGAATCGTAGAGATGGCCGACTGGAAGGAAATCTACGATAATCCCAAGCATCCCTATACCCGAGCGCTGCTGTCCGCGGTTCCGATTCCGGATCCTGAGGTTGACAAAGCCCGCACGCGTATCGCCATGCAGGGCGAGGTACCCAGCGTCAGCAATAGGCCCTCGGGATGCAGCTTCCATAACCGGTGCCCCTACGCAACGGAGGAATGTAAAACGGTTAAGCCGCCGCAAGTGGAGTGCGGTATCA
>JAFUPO010000300.1 GCA_017481185.1 Clostridia bacterium
AAAATGCGCTCCTGCGCGTTCTGTTCGGCAGTGATCTCCACGTCCTTACCCATGCGCTCCTTGACCAGACGCAGCGAGGTTTCCACCAGGTCGCGGATCATGCTGTCCACGTCGCGGCCCACGTAGCCCACCTCGGTAAACTTGGTGGCCTCCACCTTGACCAGCGGCGCGTCCACGAGCTTGGCCAGTCTGCGGGCGATTTCGGTCTTGCCCACGCCGGTGGGGCCCATCATCAGTATATTTTTGGGCGTGATCTCCTCTCGCACCTCGGGCTCCAGGCGGCTCCTTCTTTAGCGGTTTCTCAGGGCGATGGCGACAGCGCGCTTGGCCTCGCTCTGCCCGATGATGTATTTATCCAGTTCGGCAACAATCTGCCGGGGCGTCAGTTGATTCATATTCTCTCCTTATACTTCTTCCACGATGATGTGGTTGTTGGTGTACACGCAGATATCCGCGGCAATCTCCATGGCCTTGCGCACGACATCCTTGGGTTCCAGGTCGGTGTTCTGCACCAACGCCCTGGCCGCCGCCAGCGCAAAGTTGCCGCCCGAGCCAATGGCCAGCACGCCGTCGTCGGGCGTAATGACCTCGCCCGTGCCCGATACCAGCAGAAGATTCTCCTCATCCGCCGCCAGCAGCATGGCCTCCAGCTTGCGCATGGCGCGATCCTGCCGCCAGTTCTGCGCCAACTCCACTGCGGCTCTGGGCAGGTTGCCTGCGTACTGCTCCAGGCAGGCCTCAAACTTCTCGCTCAGCGCAAAGGCGTCGGCCACCGAGCCCGCAAAGCCAATGACGACCTTGCCGCCGTAGATGCGGCGCACCTTCTTTGCACCGTGCTTCATAATGGTGTGCTCGCCCATGGTCACCTGACCGTCGCCGGCGATAGCAATCTTTCCGTTTTTCTGTACCGCGACGATGGTTGTGCCGCGGAAAGGGCTTTTGATTTCTTCCATATTGTCTAAAAATCCTCCGTAAAGCATTTACTGTTAAAAATCATACCATAAATTCAACGCGCGTGAAAGCATAAAGTTCCCAAATCATACAAATCGCCGCCTGAAAACCCGTGTTTTAGGGTTTCCGGCGGCTTTTGTTTACAGTGTGTTCATGATCTGATCCAGCGTATCCAGCGCGCGCTGGGCAATGAGCTGATATCGCTCCTTCTTATTGCGGATCTTCCTGCCCTCCAGCGGTGCCATCACGCCGAAGGTGGCGTTCATGGGCTGGAAGTTGCGGTTGGGCGCTGCCACATACGCGCCCATAGCGCCCAGCGCCGTTGCCCTGGGAAAGGCCAACGGCTCCACTCCCCGAAGCTCACAGGCCAATGACAGGCCAGCCACTAAGCCGCTGGCTGCGCTTTCCACATAACCCGCCACGCCGGTCATCTGCCCGGCAAAATAAATATCCGGTTGGGCGATCATCTGAAAACGCTCATTCAAAAGCCCCGGGCTATTCAGAAAGGTGTTGCGATGCATAACCCCATAGCGGGCATACACAGCGTTTTCAAGGCCCGGAATCATACCGAACACACGCTTCTGCTCCGGAAATTTCAGCCGTGTCTGGAAGCCTACGATATTATAGAGGGTGCCTTCGGCATTATCCTGGCGCAATTGCACCACCGCATAGGCCTCTTTGCCAGTGCGTGGATCCTTCAACCCTACGGGCTTCAAGGGGCCAAAGGCCAGCACCATATGACCCCGGCGGGCCATGGATTCCACCGGCATACAGCCCTCAAACACGCGCTTTTCTTCAAAACCGTGGATGGGGGCCGTTTCTGCATTGAGCAGCGCCTCCACAAAAGCGTCATACTGAGCCTGATCCATAGGACAGTTCAGGTAATCGTCTCCCCTGTCGTAGCGGGACTGGCGGAACACCTTGGTCATGTCAATGGATTCAGCGGTTACGATAGGGGCTGCCGCATCGTAAAAATTCAGGGTATTCATCCCGGGCAGCGCCATAATGGCCTCTGCCATGGCGTCAGAGGTCAGAGGGCCGGTGGCGATGATTACCTTACCTTCAGGGATTGCCGCCGCCTCCCCGTGAACCACCTGGATCAATTCGTTTTCTTCAATGGCGCGGGTAATGTAGCCTGAAAACTGATCCCTATCCACCGCCAGCGCACCGCCGGCAGGCACCCGGGCTTGATCCGCCGCCTTCATAATGAGTGAATCCATGCGGCGCATTTCCTCTTTTAAAAGGCCCACGGCGTTGGTCAGCCGGTCGGAACGCAGGCTGTTGGAGCACACCAGTTCCGCCATCAGCGGCGACTGATGGGCAGGGCTGTGCTTTTCAGGCTTCATTTCCATCAGCGTCACTTGAACGCCCTGACGGGCCAGCTGCCATGCAGCCTCGCAGCCCGCCAGGCCAGCGCCGATGACTGTTGCTTTCATCATTCTTCTTCCGTCTCCTCAGGCCGTTCTACCTCAACGCGGCAGCGGCAGGTTTCATTGGCGCACAGGTGAACCACCTCCCCCTTGCGGCTGCGCTTTTCTGTCATATAGCTTCCGCACTGGGGGCATTTATCGGTAACCGGCATCTCCCAGCTAACAAAATCGCAGTCAGGATAATGCTCGCAGCCGTAGAACTTGCGGTTCTTTCGGCTGGTTTTTTCCAGCAATCGTCCGCCGCATTTAGGGCAGGGGGCTTCAATATAATTGATGATCGCCTTGGTGTTGCGGCAGTCAGGGAAATTGGGGCAAGCAAGGAAACGGCCAAAACGCCCCATTTTGTAGACCATCATGGCGCCGCATTTGTCGCAGGGCACGTCGCTGGGTTCGTCCTTGACCTCCACCTTTTCGATCTGCGTTTCTGCCTTAGCCAGGGTCTGGGCAAAGGGCGGATAGAACTCCCGAAGGATTTGCTTCCAATGAACCTGCCCCTCCTCCACCGCATCCAATTTGTCCTCCAGGCCAGAGGTGAACTCAATATCCACAATGTCTGTGAAATACTCCTCCATCATGGCTGTAACCATACGGCCCAGCTCCGTGGGATAGAGGCGTTTTTTCTCACGGCTTACATAGCCCCGAGCAATAATAGTGGTAATGGTGGGCGCATAGGTGCTAGGACGGCCAATGCCCTTTTCTTCCAGCGCTCGAACTAGGGAAGCCTCCGTATAGCGCGCCGGGGGCTGGGTAAAGTGCTGCTCCGTTTCCACATCGGTGATGATCACAGGATCCCCTTCCTTCATCTGAGGCAGGGTGGTCTCGGCAGATTCTACAGCATCGTCGATTCCTTCTTCATAAACGCTGGTGAAGCCTGCAAAGCGCTTATGCTCGCCGTAGAAGCGCAGGCCAACGCCATCCCCCTGGATATCCATGGTCAGGGTATCGTAAAGGGCAGGCATCATCTGGCTGGCCAAAAAACGGTTATAAATCAGCCGGTAAAGGTTGAACTGCTCCTTAGTTAAGGAGCCTTTGATGGATTCAGGCGTGCGGTTCACATCCGTGGGGCGGATGGCTTCATGGGCATCCTGGGCGTTTTTACGGCCCTTAAACTCATTGGCCGTTTCTGGCAGGTACTCTTCGCCAAAGCGCTTGGGAATATACTCGCGCACAGCCGCCAAGGCTTCCTCGCTAACCCGCACGGAGTCGGTACGGATATAGCTAACGATACCCTGGGCGCCCTCGCCCTCCAGCTCAACGCCTTCGTAGAGCTGCTGCACCACCTGCATGGTCTTTTGGGTAGTAAAGCCCAGCTTGCGGCTGGCCTCCTGCTGGAGGCTGGAGGTGGTAAAGGGCGCAGCGGGGGTCTTTTTCTTTTCACCCTTGCGGATGCCATAAACGGCGAAACGGGCATTTTTCACCCGCTCCAGGGCAGCCTCCGCCTGAGCCTGATGCGTGATCTGGCACTTTTCGCCATCCAGGCTCACTAGCTTGGCCTCAAAATGGGTCTTGCGGCCCCTCGCGTTGAGCATCTGAGCACTGGCTGTTACATCCCAGTATTCTTCGGGGATGAAGCTTTCAATATCCTGCTCCCGCATCACCACCATGCGGGTAGCGACGGACTGCACACGGCCTGCGGACAGGCCCTTTTTGACCTTCGCCCAAAGGAGGGGGCTAATCTTATAACCCACCAGCCGGTCCAACACGCGGCGGGCCTGCTGGGCATCCACCCGACCCATATCAATGGGGCGGGGATGCTTCACCGCATTGAGGATCGCCTTCTTGGTAATCTCATGAAACTCAATGCGGCAGGGCTTGCTGGTATCCACATCCAGTGTTTGGGCCAGATGCCAGGAGATAGCCTCGCCTTCTCTGTCAGGGTCTGTTGCCAGCAGGATTTGAGAAGCGTTCTTCGCTTCCTTTCTGATCTTGGTCAGGATCTTGCCTCGGCCACGGATCGTAATATATTTAAGTTCGAAATCGTTCTCAGCATCCACGCCAATTTGAGATTTAGGCAGGTCAATGATATGGCCCTGAGAGGCCTCTACCTTATAACCCTTGCCCAGAAATTTAGCAATGGTTTTTGCCTTGGCGGGAGATTCTACAATAACCAGTTTTATCGGTGCAGCCACGTTGTTTCCTCCATTTTTCATGTTTGCAAAAAATTTATAGTTTTCTTGAGTAAACGCGACCAGGGGATTTATTGATGATGCCTTGAATTTCAAGGAGCGTCAACCGAGAATTGAGTTCATCAGCCGGCCAGCCGGTTAGATGCGTCAGCTGATCGAATGACAGGGGCTCTCGATCAAGCAGCGCTGCCAGCCTTGCCTCCGGCCCCGAAAGCGCGGGCGCTTTCTTCTCCTCAGGGGCGTCCCATCCCATATCTGCCAGGATCTCCTTGGCGCTTCCCGCCAGCCTGCCTCCTTCACGAATAATTGCATGAGGCCCGGCACTTAAGGAGGACTCCACTGAACCAGGCAGAGCGAACACCTCCGTGCCCATTTCAATCGCCAAATGGGCGCTAATCATACCGCCGCTGCGGGTGGTTCCCTCCACCAGCATAAGCCCTTGGGCCAGAGCGGCAAGCAAACGGTTTCTTTGGGGAAAATGGCCTGCATGAGGCCTTGAATCCATCGGATGCTCCGTTAGGAGCAAGCCGCCGCTCTCAATGATCTGTTGCCGAAGCTTCTGGCTGCCGCTGGGATAGTCAATATTCAAGCCGCAGCCCAGGATCGCGATGGTTCTTCCCCCGGCCCTGATGCAGCCCTCATGGGCAGCCGCGTCGATGCCTACCGCAAAGCCGCTGATAATCGCTGTGCCCGCTAATGATAAATCCCGAGCGATTGCTTCGGCCATACGGCGGCCAAACACCGAAGCGTGCCTTGTGCCTACCAAAGCAAAGGTCTGCTCATGATGAAGAAGTTCAAGATCGCCCTGGGCATACAGCCCTATGGGAGGGTCTGCCAAGCGCTCAAAACGCCAGGGCCATTGAGGCGAACTCGGCGTTAGAAAACAAGCGCCCCTTTGCTCAAGCTTATCCAAGGCAGCTGCTAGGTCTTTTTCCTTCTCCCAGCGTTTCAGCGTTTTCCAGGCAGAGCCTAGCAACGGGCCGGCTTTTTCCCGTTCTTCATAAAAGGCAAGAGCTGTGCCGTAAAGGCTTAAAACCTTCAAAAGTGTCTGGCTAGGCAGATCGCCCAGGGACAGCCAGAACCGGGCCAACCTTTCAGTCATCGCCATGGTTACCTCCAATACTTGCTGTCCAGGCTGCGGTACTGAACAGCCTCGGCAACCTCTAACTGGCTAATCTGCTCAGCGCCTTTAAGATCTGCAATGGTTCGAGCCAATTTTAAAACCCGGTCATGGGCCCGCATACTCAGCCCCATGCGCTCCACTGCCATATGCAAAAGCTTCTGCCCAGCAGCGTCTGGCCGACAGAAACGGCGAACCCCCTGGCTATCCAGCTGAGCGTTGCAATGAAGCTTCATGCCTTGATAGCGATTCTGCTGGATTTGGCGGGCCGCTTCCACTCGTTTGGCTACCGCGGCGGAGCTCTCCTGCTCTGCATCGGTACTGATCTCCTTTACCGGCACCGCATCCACCTCAATATGAATGTCTATACGGTCCAAAAGGGGGCCGGAGACCCGGTCTAAATACCGGCGTATCTCATTAGGCGTACACCGGCACTCCTTGACCCGGCTGCCAAAGTGGCCGCAGGGGCAGGGGTTCATGCTGGCGATAAGCATACAGCGGGATTGGTACTCCGCCTGGGCCTGCACCCGAGTGATGGAGGCTACACCATCCTCTAGAGGCTGGCGAAGCGCCTCCAGCGCCGGGCGGGTGAACTCCGGCAATTCATCCAGACAAAGAACGCCATTGTGGGCCAGGGAAACCTCCCCTGGCCGGGCCTGCTGGCCGCCGCCCACCAGGGAGGGGACGGAGGCGCTGTGGTGAGGGGCTCTGAAAGGTCTTAGGGTCATTAGCTGCCCGTTAGCCGGCAGGTCGCCCACGATGGAATGGATGCGGGTAGCCTCCAAGGCCTCGTCATAGGTCATAGGCGGCAGAATGGAGGGCAGACACCGGGCCAGCATGGTTTTACCTGAGCCGGGCGGGCCAATAAGCAGCATATTATGCCCCCCGGCAGCTGCTACCTCCAGTGCGCGGCGTGCGCCGGCCTGCCCTTTCACCTGGCTCATATCCATCGGATAAAGGGTCTGGGCCAGGCACGTTTCATAGGATTTTTGCTCCTGAGGCTGAATAAGCTCCTTTCCTGCCAGATGCCATACAGCTTGGCGAAGGCTTTGACAGGGATACACCTTCATGCCTTGAAGAGTGATCACCTCCGGAGCGTTTTCTTCCGGAAGAATCACTTCGCGAATTCCCTGCTCAAAGGCGCTGATCACCATAGGCAACGCTCCTTTGAGGGGTCTGAGGCTGCCATCCAGAGAAAGCTCGCCCAAGATCAGTACCTTCTCCAGATCCTTAAAGTCTGCCTGGCCGCTTACGCCCATCAGCGCGATGGCGATGGATAGGTCAAAAGCTGGGCCTTCCTTTTTTTCGTCAGCCGGAGCCAGATTAACAGTTAAACGCATCACAGGCATGGTAAAGCCGCTGCTAATCAACGCCGCGCGCACCCTGTCCTTACTTTCCTTCACCGCCTGGCCGGGCAGACCCACGATCTCCAGAGCCGGCAGACCCCGGGCCGCAAAGGCTTCCACCTTGACCGGGAAACCCGTTACACCTCTAAGGCCATAGCAAAGGGCTGTGCAGGTCATGGCCGTCCCTCCCGCTTTAGTAATAGATCTTGGGGAACCAGGTCAACAGATGATAGATCGCTCTGGGCAAGCCCTCCTGGCTGCGAGCCCAGTTCATCAGCATTTTGGGCGCTTCCAGCCAGTTAACCGAAACCATTTCACCGCTGGCATAGGGATAGAACAGAATGAACATACAGCCGCTGAGCACCACATGGGCCCACAAAAGGCCCTTGCCCCAGTTGCCAGGGAGATTGCGCCACATCATGACTGAGCAGCAAATGATGAAGGGCACGCTGGCGAAATAGTGATAGATGTAGGTGCCCCGAGGCACCAGCACCCAAGGAAGGAATTGAGCGGCAAAAGCTATCAGCAGAAAGGCGTACGTATGCTCCTGCTCCTGAGGGTGGAGCCTGATGCGGCCTTGGATTGGCTCCGTCAGATACAGGTGCCGCTTACAGAATGTGAGGATCACATAGATAAGCCCTGCCAAACCAAGCCACCAAACTGCCGGGTTGCCCATACAGAAAATGGTGTAGTCCATCCCTTCCGGCACCAGGTTGGCATTGGATGAGGCATACCACATGGGCTTCATGATCAGAGGCCACTCCCACCAGGGAGAATAATAGGGGTGATCCATCCCCAGGCCCGGGGTGGAGTGATACCCCAGCATACCGCCAGAGCGGACGCCATTGGCATTTGCCCTGCCGATGGCCGCCTCAATAACCTTCTCCACTGTAACGCCGCCGTCGGGCGCAAAATATGGGATGTATGCGCAGTAGTAAATGAGCAGGGGAATAACAATGAAGAACAATAAGCACCACAAGCATTGGCAAGTGACGATCTTAAAGCCGTCATTGGCAGCAATCTCTACCGCCCTTTGCCTGTCAGAAGACACATCGCGCATATTCAAACGCTTCGCCCTATAATGCTCTGACAGGTGCCGTAAACAGGTCCAGAAATAGAGTGCTGCCAAACCAATGCCAGCGTACACGCCAATCCACTTGCTGGCAATGGCCAGACCCATGCATATGCCGCTGCCAAGAAGGGGCCACAGGCTGGTGCTCAGAGGATTCGTCCAGGGATCCACCTGCATGAATCTGAGCATGAAGAAAAACGCTACAATAATGAACAGCACCGGGAAGGAGTCGATGGTGGCGATGCGGGTCTGGGTCAGGTGCATCAGATCAAAGGCCATAAGCAGCATCGCAGCCGATGCCAACTCAGTGCGCTTGAAAAGCTGCTTGCCCAATAGGTACATGGCCGGGAGCATCAAAATACCCATCAGCGCGCCGGCAAAACGCCAGCCAAAGGGCGTCATGCCAAAGAGCATCACAAACCAGCTCATAATCACCTTGCCCAGGGGCGGATGGGAGGTCTCATAGGGGAACACCGCATCCTCATCCCAGGCGTGGGCGTGTTCGTAGGCTGTGCGGGCATGATAGATTTCGTCAAAGTAGGTGCCATTGTACCAGCTGGGTTCGCCTGACAAGGTATCCTGCTCATCCACTATCAGCGAAGGATCGCTCACCGGCCCAAAGGCATCATTGCCGCCTAGGCTGGCTACCACAGCAGGCATCAGCTGATTACCAGAAACATCCCTAAAGATCATTTCATTAAGCTTTAAACCGATCTGCTGAGAAGTGATGCGCACATAACGCCCTGAAAGTACCAGCGGATTAGAGGAGAAGCTGGCCGCCGCCACATCGCCATCGCTCTGCATCAGATACATCCAACGATAGCAAAGCCCTTCAGCCATTTCAGCCGGGTATTCGCGGCTCCACGTTTCTCCATCCTCACTAACGGCAATGGAGAAATTGCTGCGGCTTACCTGGCAGTAATACAGGGTCTTAAAATCCGTATCTTTACCAAGATCGAAGATCACCTGCTCCTGGGTTGAGGTGGATTTCCAAGTGGTCTGGGGGGCAACAGTGCTACCCAAATTCCACAGGGCAACTACGCTATAAACCAGGGTGACCAGGCCCATGATGAGATAGTCCTTCGCCCTCATATGGAGGCGATGATCTGTTTTTCGCAAGAGGGAGTTCATGACCCCGTCGACAGGCGTTTGGTTCGCCTTAGTTTCAGGTATTTGCCAAGGCTTTGCAGCCAGAGCAATCTGCCTACCCACATAAATGCTGTACAGTGCAAGAGCCAGATTAATAACGCCCAATACACCCTCCCAGCCGGGAGCGCCCACGTTGAGATGAGCCTGTTCGGCAGATAGACGGATGGACTTATCCAAAATAATGCCCGTGTTCACAAAGAGGGTCACAGTGCTCCCCGCCATAAGCCACAGGATGCGGCGATCTCTTTTAAACACATAGGCCAACGCCCACAAAAGCAACGCCGGAAAAAGATACCGCTCGTGCATTTTTACACCGAAGGCGTAAAGGAGCAGCAGCAGGTTTGCGCCCATGAGAGGCAGAAGCTCTGCCTTGCCCGCCCGCAGGAACTGCTGAATTACGATGAGAAACGCCAACGCCATCAGCACCGTGCCCATCAGGCTGTAGGTGCAGCCAATCAGCACAAGCACAATCAGCGCCAGAGCGCCCGCAAGATAAACGGCGCTCTCAGACCAGGCAAAGGGCAGCTTTTTGTTGCTCTTTACATGGCTCCAAACCGCCATCTCCAGGCACAGGCCTGCCAGAGTCAACGAAACCCACAGAGGCGCGACAGCCTCTAAATCTCCCCAATTTTGGCCAAGAAGATAAGAAAGGTTTGCGGTATTCACCGTAGGCTCAGCGTAAGAGGACAGGGTTTCGCCGTAAAGCTCTATAAGCCACACCGACCAGACACGCCCGCCATTAAAAGGCAATGAGACCAGCATGATTGCTGCCAGGCACAGACCGATGGCGACCACCATACGAGTATGGTAGCGCCTGCCCTTTTCGCGATTTTTCACCCAGTCCAGAATAAAGGCGCACAGGCCCAGAGGCCCCATCATCAGCGCCTGGGGCTTCACCAGCGCCGCCAGGCCAAATAGGGGCAGCGCCCAAAGCCAGCGGCCTTTCACCGCCAGGGCAACCACTGCCGCCAGGAGAAGGGCAAGCGCGCTATCTACCTGGCCCCAGGCGGCGCCATTCATAATCACCGCAGGATTAAAGGCGTATACCATCGCCAAGGCCAGCGCGCCCTTTGCATGATGTTTGCGAGCCATCCCATACAAAAGAGCTGCTGCGCCCATGTCAAAAAGAATGGGGGCCATTTTATAAGCCAATTCAATGCCGGTTGTGGTATGAATCCCCAACCAGTCCAGCATATGGGCGGTCACCCAAAGGATATACAGATACCCGGGCGGATAATCGCAGAAGCCCGCGTTTGAGTAAAAC
>JAFUPO010000301.1 GCA_017481185.1 Clostridia bacterium
AATCATGCCTGTCCCTCCTTCAAAATGGTATCGCCCAGCTTACCCCATTTATCGCAGAAAATAGCGCTGTCCATGAGACGCAGGCCAGGGGAAACCACGGGTGTAAAGCCAAGCTGTGCCAACACATCGTGTTCAAGATCCAAGCCGGGCGCAATCTCCGTCAGTACCATCTGACCGTTGACTAGTTCAAATACACAGCGTTCAGTGACATAAAGAATTTTCTGGTCAGGTTTTGCATAGCGGCCACTGAAGGTAATCTGGCTGACTCTAGGAATAAATTTCTTAATCGTTCCTTCTTCTACCACGCGCAGTTTTCCATCCGCAATCTCCAACTTAGCTTTACCAACCAGTGTGCCGCAGAAAACTACTTTAGGCGTTGCCTGAGTAATGTTGATGAACCCGCCAGGGCCCGTGAGCCGAGGGCCAAACTTGGAGACGTTTACGTTGCCATCGCCGTCTGCTTCACCAAGGCCAACGCAGGTCACATCTAGACCACCGCCGTCGATAAAGTCAAACATACTTCCGTGCTCAATGGTAGCCTCCGCATTATAGGCGCTGCCAAAATTAGGTAGTGCTGAGGGAACGCCGCCAATCTGCCCGCTTTCTGTACTCATGCACAATCGATCAATATAGCCTTCCTCAGCAACCACATTCGCTACGTCTGCGGCCATTCCAACCCCGAGGTTCACCACATCTCCTGCACGTAGTTCCATGGCGCAGCGGCGGGCAATAATCTTGCGCTCCGTCAGCTCCAGTGGCGTGATCTGTGAAAGGGGCTTTTTGATCTGGCCGGAGAAAGCGGGCTCAAAGTAAACGCCTTCCGCTTGCCAACAAGCATTGATGTCGGTTGCCTGCACGACATAGTCTACCAGAATACCCGGGATCTTGACCTCCTTGGGATTCATGGTGCCGGCTTTGGTCAGGTATTCGACCTGAACGATAACGATACCGCCGCTGTTCTTGGCTGCCTGAGCAACAGCCAGGCCTTCATTGATAATACTTTCGTGTTCAAAGGTGATGTTGCCATTCTCATCCGCTGTGGTACCGCGCAAAATGGCCACATCAAGGGGAAAGGCCTTGTAGAAGAGATACTCCTCCCCCTGAAAGGTTACAAGCTCTACTAATTCGTCGGTCGTTGCGCTGTTCATTTTACCTCCCTCGATGCGAGGGTCAACAAAGGTGCCCAGGCCAACCTTGGTCAAAAGCCCGGGCCGCCCGGCTGCGATTTCGCGCCACAGGTTCACGATGACGCCTTGGGGGAGACAATGACATTGCAGCTTGTTTTGAACAGCCAGTTCTCGCAGGGCAAAGGCTGAACCGACGTGAGCGCCGCTCCAACGGGTCACAAGGCCCTCGTGGCCCAAACGGGTAGCGCCGCGCTCGCGCCAATCGCCCATGGCACTTCCCTGCCGTAACGTGAGATCACACGGGTGACCGGTCTGTTTAAACGCCTCTGCGATGGCCACGGCAATTTCCTCAGCCCATCCGGAGAGCCCCATGCCCGCTACGCCAATCGTTGCATGATCTGGAATCAAGCGTGCAGCTTCTTTGGCAGTAATCAGTTTCATTTTCAATTCGCCTCCCGCTTTTTGGTATACTGGTGTAGAGAAGTAAAACGGTTCAGTTTTGATTATTCAACAAATATGTTGAACAAATATGTTGAACAAACTTTGCCTGTATTATAGGGGATAATGGCGCAAAATGCAATACAGCCTTTAAAATTTTCTTCAGCAATCAAAAAAGCCGCCAATGGCGGCTGGATGGATTAAAGGAAGCGTCTATATTGGCTTGGCGAGATACCTTCTATGTTGCGAAAGACTCGGCAAAAGTATTTTTCGTCAGAAAAACCAAGCATCTCCGAGATGCGCTTGATGGAAATATCGTCCTTTCGCAGATATTCCTTGGCTTTTTCAATGCGAAGGCCATTCACATAGTCCACCATGCCAACGCCGTAATGCTGTTTAAAAATACGGCTCAGATAGGATGCATTGAGCCCAAATTCTCGTGCGATAGCCGTTTGTGAAAACTTTTTCATGTAATAACGCTTTAAAAATACTTCCACCTGCGCCAGTATTGCTTCACCGGCAGTGGTGCGGTTTTCAGTAATGAGCATCTCTTTTGATAAAGCGATCAAATCCCGGCAGAGAGACCGCTCAAATAAGTCTGTCGAGAATATGCCAAACTCATCAAAAGGATAATCTAGGCGCATTTCATCCGCTGTAAACACCGCCTGTGGATGCTGGCGGCGGAAAGCCTCTACCCATGCGGTACGCATCCCCTGGTAAATGGTTCGCAGCTTATCCAGCTGCATTAAAGAAAAATTGCGTGAGATAAATATTTGCCTGCTGACAGAACAAACGGATTCTTCAATGCTCTTCGCATTGCCGCTGAGGGCTGAAGCAAAAAGCATTTCTTCAAATTCATGCAGGTCATAGGTAAAGAGCTGATTTAAAGCAGAGCCGCCGGTGTGAACGCGATTTTCATGCTCAAAGAGGTTAAACGTCAAAGCGCTGAATCGGGCTTGCTCGGCGCTGGCCCTGGCATGGTTCGGAAAGGGAAGCGTATTGCCCAGCCCTGCGTGAATCGCTATTTCTAACCGGTTCCAGACAGCATCAATAATCTCCTGGCAGATTTGCTCTGCCTGCTGAAAGGATGAGGAAAAAAACAGCAGCATTTCACCGGAAGACCGGGTGCGGGAAATGGTTTCGCCAGCGTGGTAAGCTTGCATAATCTCATCGGCAATGCGCGAGATAAGATTGATAACAACTTCGCCATCTTTCAAGCGGCGGTCAATGGTTAAGTAGTAGGCTGGAATAATCGCAATTCGACAGGTCTTGACACGACGGTAATCAGGCCGCGCTTCGCAAATTTCTTCATAAAGATCCTGTACCTTGTGGGTGCTAGAGCCGGCACAGAGGCGATAGAGAGCCTTTTCAAACTTCATGCTCCGCAGCTGATGGCTATCATCCGCCAAACGATGAGGCGCTGAATAAGTCAGCCGCCTTGCCAACAGATTTCCTAAAGCTTTGTGAGCCTGAGCTTCGTTTAAAGGAAGAAGCAAATAGTCGCAGGCTCCGACCTCTAGGGCGCCATATAAGCTGTCTAATTCGGAAATACTGGCATAAGCGGCTATCATGCATTGCGGATGGAGAGAATGAAGCATCATAACAGTTTCTGACAAAAGGCTGGGAAGGGCGCGGACATCTAGGGTCATCAGATCTGGAGACTCGTTCATGAAAAGCTGAATAGCCTCACGAAAACTATTGGCTGTTAAAATGTGCTTAATTTCCGAAAAGCTTTCAGCCGCATGGCGAAGCAGCATTTCATTCTGTGCATCCACGCTAAGAATTAAATACTTCATTGCGATCCCCCTTCATACTTACGATAATACAAGTTGAATTGTTTGTAAAGTAAAATTAATCTAATATTTAGGTAAAATTATTAATGAAATGTGGAGGATGAAAGCGGAAGAGAAAATATTTTACACCGATTTGGTAAAGCGCGTGTGTGGCTGGCCAAAGAAGAATGTGCTACATTGAATACAGATCAAGAACCAATGTAAAGGAGCGAAGCCACATGAATAAGCGCATTGAGAATCTTTACAACCAGGTGCGGGTTCGCAAGTATCCCTTCAGCATTGAAAAAGCTCGTCTTTTTACCGAGGGCTACAAAATGTATGAAGGCGAGCCCGAAATCCTTCGCACCGCGAAGGCCCAGGCTTATATGCTGGAGAATATTCCGATCTTTTTGATGGAGGGCGATCTGATTGCAGGCAGCCCTGCCGCCTATCCGATGGCGATCGAGGCAGAATTCTGGACTCGCGCCTGCTGGACGCCTGAAGGCATCGAATCCCTGCGCAGCGAAACCGAGTACATCATCACCGACGAGCAGGCCGAAGAGATGTACAAGATGAGCGAATATTGGCATCGTTATGCGCCCGACTATAAAATGCTGGATCTGTTTGATGAGGAGTTGTGGGCCTGGAAGCATAGCGGCTTCCTTCTGCCTAAGAATAAGACCCGCGAGGAATCCGCCGGCATGGGCCTTGCCATTAACGGCCTTGGTATCTTCCCTGATGCGGAGTGCGTTTCTGTCGATCATGGTTATGTGCTGGGCAAGGGCCTGCAAGCCATTATTGATGAGGCCAAGGAAGAATTAAGCAAGGCCATGGGCGTGAACATCACCAGCAAGGAGGATATTGAGCGCATCTATACCCTCAAGGCAATGATTGCGATCAACGAGGGCGTTATCAAGTGGATGGCCCGGTACGCTGATTTGGCCGAAAAACAGGCCCTTGAATGTCAGGATGAGAAGCGCAAAGCAGAGTTGTACAGCATTGCGGAAACCTGCCGCCGCATCCCTGGCAAGCCCGCTGAAACTTTCCAGGATGCCATTACCTTCGCCTGGATCATCTTTGTTATGGTCACCAAGATGAATACCACGCCTCTGGGCCGTGTAGACCAGTATCTGTATCCCTATTACAAGCACGACATCGAAGCTGGTATCCTCGACGATGAAAAGGTGCTTGAATACCTGCAGTGTTATCGCCTGAAGGTTATGCAGATGAAGAGCACCAGCGGCGGTCAGCACCGGAAAAAGTGGAGCGGCCAGGCTCGCTGGAACGGCGTTACGCTGG
>JAFUPO010000302.1 GCA_017481185.1 Clostridia bacterium
ACCGCCATAAATGATACGCTTGGCCAGGTCGCGGCCCATTTCATCAGTACCCATCCAGTGGGCAGCGCTGGGGCCCTGCAAACGCTCTTTGATGTTGCGGCCGGTAACATCGGTCTTCCAATTCATGAAGATGGCGGCAGCCAGGGTCGCAAGGATCAGAAGGATCAAAACGATCAGACCGATCATGGCGCCTTTGTTCTTTTTGAACTGGATCCAGACCTCCTGGAGCTGGCTGCGCTTTTCTCTGCGCTTGGCCGGATTCTTTTTCTTGCTCACCGCTTTTTCCCTCCTCTTGCGTACTGAGCTTTAATACGCGGGTCAATGACTGCGTAGAGCATATCCACCGCCAAAAGCACGAGGCTTGTAAGGATCGTAGTCAGCAGGATGCTGCCGGTAACCATGGGCACGTCGCGCTGAGTTACAGAGTCAACGATCAGTTTGCCCACGCCAGGCAGAGCGAACACGGATTCAACCACGCAAGCGCCGCCCAGGGTAGCAGCCACCTGGGTACCCATGACCGTTACGATGGGGATCAATGCATTGCGAAGGCAGTGCTTGAACAGCACCGTGCGCTCGCTGACGCCCTTGGAGCGAGCCGTGTCCATATAATCCTGACGGGACACATCCAGCATGGCGGAGCGGGTGGTACGGGTCAAAACTGCGGCATAGAAGAAGCCCAGGGTAATGGAGGGAAGAATGTAGCTTACAAATCCCTTATCCACACCGGTGGAGGGGAGCCAACCCAGCTGGTTGGAAAAGACCATGATAAGCAGAAGGCCCAGCCAGAAAACAGGCATTGCCAGGCCGATCATGGCGATAGCCATGCAAATGTTGTCCTTCCAAGAGCCGTGATACACAGCAGAAATGATGCCCATCACGCCGGCGATCAAAGAGGATACAAAGAAGGAACCAATGGTCAGAAAAATGGTAACCGGCAGTTTGGAAAGATAGGATTGCCAAACAGAGTCGCTGTTGAGCCAGGAGACGCCCAGGTCGCCCTGGAGGAGGTCTGCCATGTACATACCGTAGCGGTAGAACACGCTGCGGTCATAGCCGTATTGATGCCGGATCTGTTCGATCATTTCAGGGGTGGCGTCGCCAGCGGTCTTGATCTCAACGATGCTGCCGGGGGCAAGATCCATCAGGAAGAAGACCAGAAAGGACACGCCGATGATCACCGGAATGATCTGTAGGATACGCTTAAAGAAATAGCGTAACACGATTTTCACCTCTACCCATTCATTACTGAGTGAGGGCCCCGGCGCACCTCAGATATGCCGGGGCCCTCAGGATTAGGTTTTACTTAATAGCAACGCACGCATAGGTGAACTCGTGGCGCTGATGGGGCTCCCAGATAACGCCGCCCAGATTCTTGTTGATACCAACGCTCTTCACAGCGTAGTACAGCGGGATCCAGGGAGCTTCGTCGTGGATGATCGCCTGAACTTCCTTGTAGATGGCAGCACGCTCGTCGCCGTCGGGCAGAACAGCAGCCTGGTCCAGCAGATCCATGACCTTCTGGTTGGTGTAGATAGCCTTGTTCACGTTGGAACCGGCGTACAGCATACGACGGCCGTCGTCGCCTTCATAGTTCCAGCTGGTGTAGAACAGCATGGCTTCGTGGATGGGAGCAGCAAAGGTGGTCTGGCCGATAATGGTGGAGTGGTCGCAGTCAGCCACGACGATCTCAACACCGATTTCTTCCAGCTGAGCCTGGATAACCTGCAGAGCGGTGCGGCGCTCGGCGTTAGAAACCAGAACTTCGATCTTAGCGCCGCCGTTGGGATAACCGGCAGCAGCCATGTATTCCTTGGCCTTCTCGATATCGTACTCGTAAGCTTCCATGGTGTCATCGAAGCCGTAGGTAGCCCAGCCCCAGAAGGGGATGCAGCGAGTGGCGTTGCCTTCGGTAGCGGCGATGATGACTTCCTCAACGTCGATGGCGTGAGCGATAGCACGGCGCAGGTTCACGTTGTCGCCAGGGGCACGAGAAGTGTTGAAGCAGAAGAAGGTGGAGGTGGTGGACTGGAA
>JAFUPO010000303.1 GCA_017481185.1 Clostridia bacterium
CCCGCCGGGGAAAAATGGTGGCCGTGATCACCGATGGCACGGCGGTATTGGGCCTGGGGGATATTGGCCCCGCTGCCGGGATGCCGGTGATGGAGGGCAAGTGCGCCCTGTTTAAGGCCTTTGGCGATGTGGACGCCGTGCCCATCTGCGTAGACTCCAAGGACGTGGATGTGCTGGTGGAGACCATTTATCTCATCTCCAAGAGCTTTGGCGGCATCAACCTGGAGGATATTGCTGCGCCCCGGTGCTTTGAGGTGGAGAAAAGGCTCAAGGAAAAATGCGACATCCCTGTTTTTCATGACGACCAGCACGGCACGGCCATCGTGGTGGCGGCGGCGCTTTTGAACGCCGTTCGGCTGACCAAGCGGGAGATGGGTTCTTTGACCATCGTAATCAACGGCGCTGGGGCCGCAGGCACGGCCATTGGCAGGCTGCTATTGCGTATGGGCTTTGGCAAGGTGATCATGGTGGATCGCTACGGCATCGTGGAAGAAAACGAGGACTGGATTACCGACGCACAGCGGGATCTGGCGACCATCACCAATCCCGATCATTTGCGGGGCACGCTGGCTGACGCGGTGAAGGGCGCGGATGCGTTCATCGGCGTTTCCAAGCCGGGGCTGCTGACGAGAGAAATGGTGGCTACTATGGCTAAGGACGCCATCGTGTTCGCTATGGCCAACCCGGTGCCGGAGATCATGCCTGACGAAGCCAAGGCTGGCGGCGCACGGGTGGTGGGCACCGGCCGCAGCGACTTTCCTAACCAGATCAATAATGTGCTGGTGTTTCCTGGCATTTTTAAGGGCGCGCTGGAGGCCCGGGCTGCGGCCATCACTGAGGAAATGAAGGTCAGCGCCGCGAAGGCCATCGCTTCCATCGTGACCGATGAGGAATTGAACGAGGATTATATCATCCCCGACCCGCTGAACAAAAAGGTGGCCCAGGTGGTGGCCGATGCGGTGAAGGCGGAGGTTTTGAAAAGCAAAGCGTAAGCTTTTGCAAATAGCATCAATAAAGGACAGGAGGATCCCTATGGCACGGAAGTTGACGGGCCTGGCTCACATCGGCATCCTGGTTACTGATCTGGAAAAATCCAAGGATTTCTATCTCAATACCCTGGGCTTTGTACTCAAGGCAGAGCATGAACTGGCCGATGGCACACGCCTGGTCTTCTGCGACGCGGGCTCCTGTCAGATCGAATTGGTGCGTATGCCCACCCCCGAGGCCAAGGCCGAGGGCGTGGTGGGCCACATCGCCATCGAGTGCAAGGACATTGAGGGCTGGGTGGAGGAGCTAAAACATAAGGGCATCCCCTTTGAAACCGAAACCGTGGGCGTGATGCCCGATCTGCTGGGCGGCGCCAAGAACATCTTTCTGGCCGGGCCTGACGGCGAGCGCATCGAATTGTGGGAGTATCTGTGAACAAGTGAATAAGCAGGGCTGCAGATCCTTTGATCTGCGGCCTTTTAATTGAAATTTTTTGAACAGGCAAACCAAAGGACGGTTATAGGTGTCTGATAAATGAAATCTGCAAAGCGCTTACAGATGAGCTTCGACAGCCCAGGGATCCATGGGTTGCAAGCGTGTGAAGGGGAATGATGTCGTGGACGCTGTTACGTTTCAGCGGGAGGTTAAGCGGATTGAAAAGCTGCTGTTTCGCATCGCCTGGTCCTATCTTGGCAGCAGCCAGGATGTGGAGGATACGGTGCAGGACGCATTGATCAAGGCATGGGAGAAGAAAGGAACCCTGCGGGATCAGACTCAGTTCAGGGCCTGGCTGGTGCGAATCCTTTCAAACCAATGCAAAAATGTGCTGCGCAAGCGCAGAAGATGGAGCTTTTTTTCGCTGGAAGAAGCGCCTCAAGTGCCGCCGCCTCAGGAGGAGGCGCCCGTTATGGAGGCCATTGCCCGGCTCAAGCCGGAGCAGCGCGCAGCAGTAACCCTCTATTACTTGGATGGCTGCACGGTCGGGGAGATCGCTGAAGCGTTGAATTGTCCTCAGAGCACGATCAAAACACGGTTACATTCCGCAAGAAAACAGCTAAAAAAGATCCTGCTCGTCGAATGGGAGGAACAGCTATGAAACAAAAGGAATTCTGCCGCCATCTGGCATCCATTGCCCCGGATATGCCCCAGCGCTTTTCCGCTCATGTGGACGAGGTGCTCGAGGGGATCATTAGGCAGGAGGAAAATGATATGAAGGAAACCACCAAGCGAACCATTTTTGCAGGCAGCCGCGCCCTGGCTTTTGCTCTGGCTGCCGTATTGCTGCTGGGCTCCGCGGCCTTGGCTGCAAGCCATTGGGGACTTTTTGACTCCCTGGGCTTTATGCTGGGCAGCCAGCCCGCCAATGATCAGGCGCAGATACAGAAGAACCTGCACAAGGAAACGGTCAACGGCGTGGAGATTACCGTCCATGAGGCGGGCTATGATGGCCGCACGCTGTTTTTGCAGTACAGCTATCGCCTGCCCGAGGAAACAAAGGCCTTTGGCATCCTGAATGAAGAGGGCCAGCTACAGGAGGGCATCCGGCAGGATGATCTGCAAAAGCTCTACGACAAAAACGTGGGCTGGTGGATCGACCATTTCTGGATCAACGGTCAATGCATGGACATGGCCAGCGACTCCGGCTCCGTGGAGAGCGGCACCCAGGAGCCCGGCCAGATCATGAAAACGGAATACTGGCGGCTGGATAACCTGAACGTGCAATTAAGCGGCAAGGTGCGGATTGCCCTGCCCATCGGTGAGCGGCAGCCCCTGGCGGATTATGTGAAGAAGAATCACCCCGAAAAGTATGACGAGAGCGGCAACCTGATCCAGCCGGATAAGGGTCTGGTGACCTTTACCTTTGATGCAGGGGATGTGCTCAGTCAGGTAACCACCCTGACCCCGAACCAGGAAACGGTGACCTCTCAGGTGACGGCCAAGGTGTCAGAGGCGGCTTTTACCCCGCTGATGACTTACATCACCCTGGACTTGAAGGGCAACGCCCAGGCCCTGGCCGACTATAAGGCAGCCTACGGGGAGGGATACTATGATGCGGAGGGAAACCTGAAATGGCCCTTTACCAGCATGGATGTGCATCACGATTACATCGTCAGCCTGAAATTAGTGGATGGAAAGGGTCAGCAGGTATTTGCAGACCATAGCGGCTTCAACGGCGTGGGGGATGAATGGGCTGAGTTCCTGTATCCCTGCATCGCCCAGGCGGATATGCCGGATGAATTGTGGCTGGCGCCTGTGGAGGGCGGCACGGCTGATATGGCGGCGGCCATCCGGGTGAAGTGAAGGATGGGAGGGCATGGGCAACCGTGCCCTCCCTTTAGGAGGATGAATGTTGAAGAAGCTATTGATTGTGCTTTTAGCAGGCCTGATGCTTTGCACCTCTGCCTGTGCCCAGGAGTGGTTTAGCATTGAAGAACTGCGGAGGCAGCTGCCTGAACGCTGGCAGGAAACCTTTAAAACCAAGTGGCGGGAGGTGGCCATCGACGCTGCAATCCGCCTGCCCAAGGTGGCACAGCTGCCGGTGGCGCTCATCGCCGGGGGCGCAAGGGAGCCTGATTTGACCCCGGAGGAGGCCGGGTGGGCGACCATTGAATACCGGGGCCCCTATGATCTTTTGCTGTACAGTTCATCCGCGGAGTACCCAAAGAAGGTGGCAGGCAAAAGGGTGACCTCGCCCACGGCCAAGGGCAATTGGTACAGCGGCTTTGCGCCGGAAAATACCTACGTGCCCGGATGTGATGTGACCTTTGGGGAAATCGTGGAGCAGATCGAAAAGGAGATCGCCAAATTTGGCTACGATCCCCAAATGTTTGAATTGGAAAAGCCCCGCCGGGTATGGGCCCAGCACCTTTACTTTCAGGGCACCCAGGAGGATGCGCTGCCCGGTCATATCTTTCTGGAGGCCCGGGTGAAGGTGGCGGGGATCCCGGTGATGAGCCATATCCAGGATGCGGTAATATCCCATTACGGCTCCTCCCGCAATGATGAATTCTGGCTCAGGCCTGATTGCAGCGCCTGCTATGACGGCTATGCCGGCGGGCTTTCCCACGTGTATCTGACGCCTCTGACGGTCAAGGAGACCCTGGCGGAGGATGTGCCCCTTTGCGCCTTTGATAAGGTGCTGGCCCAGATTGAAAAGGAGATTGAGGCGGGGCACATTCGCAAGATTTACGAGATCGAATTGGGCTATGTGCTTTACAACGAGCCCGGGGTGTACCGACAAAAGACCGGCGGCAGCAGCCCCCTGGAGCGCAAGAAAAGCGCCGTTGAACAATACCAATCGGCCCGGTACTATTTGAAGCCCATGTGGCAGGTAAACTGCCTTTACGTGGAAAAACCCACGGGCAAAATCCGGGATGTGTCAGACTACACGGATGACGAACGGAATTCCATCGACTATTACCAATGGCTCATCGACGCTCAGACCGGGGAGTGGGTGGAGCAGACCAATGCCAAGGACCGCTGCGAGTTCAAAGGCTTTATTACCTGGGAAAGCGCCTCTTAACAGGCGCTTTTTTGCATATTGGTGAAAACACAAGCCAAACTGGAATTGACATTCGTTAAGGGGTCCGCTAAAATAGGAATGTTAACAAACTTTGTGTATTATTGGAGGAAGGCTCCATGGGCAAGAAAGTAACCAAATTCGGCGGCAGCTCCCTGGCGGACGCTGGACAGTTTGAAAAAGTGAAACACATCCTCTCCCTGGATGCAGAGCGGGTGTATGTGGTGCCCAGCGCCCCGGGCAAGCGATTTGCAGAGGATGAGAAGGTAACGGATCTGCTTTACCAGTGCCACCGCAGGGCTCAGGCCGGGGAGGATTATCAGGAGGTCTTTGATAAGATTGCCGCCCGGTATATGGACATTGCCGAGGAGCTGAGCCTTACAGTGGATGTGGGCGCACAGCTGGATGACATCAACGAAAAGATCGCTGCGGGTGCCTCCGCTGATTATGCGGCCAGCCGGGGTGAGTACTTAAACGGACTTTTGCTGGCGGACTATTTGGGCTACGCTTTCTTGGACGCGGCAGAGGGCATCTTCTTTGACGAAAAAGGTGTTTTTGATTCCGAAAGGACCCAGGAGGTGCTGTCTCAAAAGCTGGCAAAGCTGCCCAAGGCGGTGATCCCGGGCTTTTACGGCGCTATGCCTGACGGGAGCATCCACACCTTTACCCGGGGCGGCAGCGACGTTTCTGGCGCTATTGTGGCCCGGGCTGCCCATGCGGATATTTATGAAAACTGGACG
>JAFUPO010000018.1 GCA_017481185.1 Clostridia bacterium
AGGCCGATCTCGCTGACCATCAGGCCGGTCTTTCCCAATGCGCGGTAATTCATTTCGCTCACCTCTGGCTCTATCATATCATCCTTAAGCCAGCTGCGCAACAAAAATAACGCCCGTCGGGCCTCGATCGCGGCCCGACGGGTCATAAATCTATGGTGGGCGGCAGCTCCCCTCCAAGCCGCCGCTTCTCCGCCCGGGGGAGGGAGGCGATGGTCAAAGTATAGCTGCCTTGTATGAAGTCTGCGTGGCTTCAATGTGAACTGAAAAAGAATTTTTACTTTTTCTCCGGCTTTAACGCTGCCATACGGCGCTTGAACACCTTTTCATCCGCCAGGGAAAATCCGAAAAAGCCCTTGGGCGCCCCGGCAAAATGGTAAATGCCATGGCTGTAGCACACCAGGCCCGCCCGGTCCAGATGCAGGGAGCCCTTATCGTCAAACAGTTCCGCCTGTGCGCCCACTGAAACGATCTCGCCAATAAACATATCATGGCTGCCCAGGGACAGGACCTGCCTTACCTTGCAGCCCAGATATGCCGGACATTCCTCAATGGCCGGGGCATAATCCAGCTCTTTAAGGGGCATGGGGGTCAGGTCCATGGCCTGCCACTTATCCATATCTCGGCCGCTCTTTACCCCGCAGAAATCCACAGCCTTAAGCTGCTTGCGGCCCACCAGGTTAATCACGAATTCTCCGCTCTCGCGGATCATATCATAGGAAAAGCGCTCCTTGCGCACACTGATGGATACCATCGGGGGATGGGAACACACCGTGCCCGTCCAGCCAATGGTGATGATATTGGGCTTGCTATTAGGGGCTGTACCCTGGCAGGAGACCATTACCGCGGGCAGCGGCGCCAGCAGGGTACAGGGATCAAAGGAACGGAATGGAGACATCTTCAAAAGTCCTCCTTGCGCATCTTTTGGGGTTAGTGTACAATGAGAATGAAGAAATTGTCAATGCCGTAAGATAAAAGGTTACTATATGCCTGGTCATTCCACCTAAAGGAGGTATTTCCCATGGCTCGTGCCCGGCATCGCAGGCGTGCCACCGGCTGTCTGAGTCGGCTAATCTGCCTTGTGCTTTTGTTTTTTATTATCGGTTACCCCTTCTATGAGGCTCAGAATTGGCAAACGGAAACCGCGACCCTGGAGGTCAACGGTCTGAGCTCTGATTTGAACAATCTGAAAATCGCCTATATCAGCGATATTCATTACGGATCCTTCCTGCCCCAAAGCAAGGTGGAAGAGTTGGTCAACCGGGTCAACGCCCTGAATCCTGACATCATTCTTCTAGGCGGCGACTATGCCGAGGATTCCGACGGCGCGATCAGATTTTTTCAAATCGCCCCCCGTTTCCGCGCCCGTCTGCTGACCGCCGGGGTTATGGGCAACCATGACCGCACCGTGCCTGAAGGCAACCTGGCTCTTTTGCAAAGCGCTATGCTGAACGCAGGGGTTCTTCCCCTGGTAAACGCCGTTAAAGAGGTGCGTATCGGCTCCGCCGCCTTGTACCTGGCGGGCATCGACGATGTGAATAACGGGCACCCAGATGTCAATGCCGTAGCCCAGCAGCTGCGCCAGGATGACTTTTGTATTTTTCTGACCCACTCCCCCGAGGGGCTTGCAGACGCCTTTAATGCAACCGGCCAGGACGGCAAAAGCCGCTGGTTTGATCTGGCCCTGTGCGGCCACACCCACGGCGGCCAGGTGACCTTATTCGGCCAACCGCTGATTCCCTCCATTGCCAAGGTGGAGAGCCGCTACCAATCCGGCTGGCTGACGGAGAACCGAATTCCGGTGCTGGTTTCCAACGGCGTGGGCACCTCGGTTCTGCCCATTCGCCTGTTTGCTCAGCCCCAGATCCACCTGATTACGCTCAAGGCTGTTAAATAAGGTTGGTCAGGCGCAGCGCATCCCGATGATACAGGTGCAGGCAGGCTTCCTTTAATTCGGCAATGGCGTCCATGGTCAATGACGCATCCTGCAAAAGCATCCCCGCCCGGAGCCTGCCAAGGGATAGGGTCACATCGTCCGTATCCTTATGATTGATCCATAATTGCAGCCAATTCCGGGCGGCGAGCCAGCGGGGTTCAAGGGCCTCCATCCGCTGCTTCAATCCTGCCCAATCCCCTTTGAGCAGCTGCTCCTCCAGCATTTCAGCCTCCTGGTAAAAGCTTTTTGAGGCATTTCGGGTCAGCCACGCGCCGCCCCAGCCAATAAGGCTCAAAAGTACCAAGATCACCACCAGGGTCCAGATCGTCGCTTTCACGTTACCACTTCGCCTCCTCGGGTTTCATGGCCTGGACCATGTGCATCTGGTCGGCCTTGCGGCCCTGCACCAGCATCTCCCCTGCCGGGTTGAGGCTGCAAAACAGCACCTCCTGAGCCGCTTTGTAGCCCAATGGCCGCAGGCGTTTCAAAAGCCATTTTTCATCAAGCCCCCCCAGGGCCAGATTGCTTTTTTGCACGCTGCCATCCAGGATCAGCGTCAGGGGGATGCCCTCCTTTTTTACCGCCATATCCAGATCATCCGGGGTCAGGGGCCGCTGATCCGCCTTCGGAAACACGCTCACCTGGCCGCTGGTTTCCATGATAGCGGTGCCCACCTGGTTCACATCCAGCATCCCTGCCATGCGCAGCTCCTCCATCAGGTCGTTGAGGCTGAAGCACAGTTTTTCCAGGGCTTCTTGCTGGATGGCCCCATCCTTGATAAGCACCGTGGGCGCGCCGTTGATCAACCGCCGCCAGCGCTGGCTCTTCATGGAAAGAAGCGTCATGATCCCGTGGAGCATCACCAGCGCCATCATGGGCACCAGCCCATAAAGCAAGGGGGTGCCTACATCCTCCATAGGGGTGGCTGCCAATTCAGCGATCATAATAGCCACCACCAGCTCAAAGGGCTGGAACTGGCCCACCTGGCGCTTGCCCATGATGCGCATGGCGCACACCGCCCAAACAAAGAGGATCATAGCCCGCAAAAAAACAGTTATCATGGTTTAAACGCTTCCCCCTTTCAGGCAGCCTTTTTACGATAGCCTTTCCCAAAGGAGGGATCTTGATGCAGTATCTTCACACCGGCTCACGGCTGGGGCTTATCGCCCCCTCCAGCCCTGTCTATGAAAGGGAAAACCAGCTGGCAGCCATCCACCTGCTGAAAAGCCTGGGCTTTGAGGTGAAAGCCTTTGAGAGCATCTGCGCCCAGCGGGGCTACCTCTCCGGCTCAGACGCCATCCGTGCCCGAGACATCATGGATGCCTTTGCAGACCCCGCCATCGACGGTGTGGTATGTTTAAGAGGCGGCTACGGCTGTGCCAGGCTGCTGCCCCTGATCGACTATGAGATCATTCGCCAGAACCCCAAGCCCTTTGTAGGCTTTTCGGACATTACAGCCCTCCACCTGGCCTTTTACGAAAAGACCCGGCTCATCACCTACCACGGCCCCATGCCCGGCTCCCGGAGCCTGTCAGGCCTGCGTGAAAAAAATAGCCTGAAAATGTGGGTGGATACCCTGGGCGGGCAGCCCAGCCGCACCCTCTACAACCCCAATGGAGAATCCTTTATCCCCTTCCATCCGGGACGGGCTGGGGGCATCCTCCTGGGCGGCAACCTGACCGTGCTCACC
>JAFUPO010000304.1 GCA_017481185.1 Clostridia bacterium
ATAGAGCTTGTCGTCCCAGTCAATTTCCATTACCAGGCGGCGCTTGGGGGGCAATTGGGGCAATACTTCCTCCTTGGTGCGGCGGAGCATGATGCCCTCCCGTTTCAGGTACGCCCCCAGCACATCGGGCTTTAACACCACCTGATTGCCGTAGCCGTAGCACCATTCCCGGGTGAAGCTCTCCCAGTCGCCCAGGAAATGGAAATCCAGGATGTTCACCACATTCCAGATTTCACCGCCCCGGTTGTAAATGGGCGTGCCGGAAAGGCCGATGACCCTTTCGCAGCTTTGGGAAAGGAGGCTGGCGGCGGAATACTTTTCCGTTCCGGCGTGGCGCAATTCCTGCACCTCGTCAAAAATCACCGTTTGAAAGCCCAATTGGGGCAGCTGCTCCTTCCAGCCCCGCAAAAGCAGATAGTGCATGATGTATACGTCCGCCTCGGGCAAATCGTAGGGTTTGAGGCCCTTGATCACATGAATCCGGGGCGGCTGGCCATTCAGGCGCAGAAACCGCTCAATCTCCCTGCGCCAGTTGGTTACCAGATGGGCCGGAGGGATCACCAGGGCCGCAAAGGCCCCCGTTGTGGCCAGGTAGGCCAGGGCCTGCACCGTTTTTCCCAGGCCCATTTCATCCGCCAGCAGGCATCGGTCCTGATTGAGCAAAAAGGCCAGGCCCTCCCGCTGAAAGGGCTGCAATGCCCCTTCAAAGGTTCCCTTGGGGGGCGTGGCGCTGGCGGGAGCTGTCAAGGCCCGCTGGCGCTTTAAGGCATACTGCCTGGCTTCCTCAAGGGATTTTTCCCACAGGGCCTGATCCCGGGGCGCGATTTCAAGGGGATAGCGCAGCATCAGCCAGTTCAGATCGCCGATGATCCGCCGGTGGGCGGCAAACCGGGCTTCGCCCCGACGGCTGCCCGAGCAGCCAGGAAAGAGCCTTTTGCAGAACTCCGTAACCGCAGGGTCCCCCTTGACAGTCCAGCATTTGGATTTTCTGTTGTAGGACAGGGATCCGTAATATGGCCCCTCCCGGGGCGGGTTCAGATAGGCTGGCAGCCGTTCATCGTTCATAATGCGATCCCCCATAAGCGATTCAAGGATACGATTTTCACCGGCTTGCCGCCGATCACATTGGGTATGCTGGCGGTGCGCTCAGCCACCAGGATGAGGCCCGTAAGCTTATCTGATTCAAGGTAGCCTGCCAATTGCTTTTTCAGCATTCCCGGTGCAGGGCGGCCCCGCTTTACCTCAATGCCGATGGCCCCGCACAAAAAATCGATACGGCGGCCCCGGCCCAGGGGCGCTTCGTGGATATATTCAACTCCCGCCGCCGCAAGAGCATCGGCCACCAGGGCGTGCAGGTCATATTCTCCCTGTGAGAGGGGCGCCCGCAGGCTCTTTAAGGCTTTCACAATCTGTTCCATAGCGCCCCTCCTCTCTGTGCTTTCATTATAGCACAGGATGTAAACCCCGCTGATCGTTTATTGACAGGTACGCCTGACAGGACTATACTGAAATATAAATACGATTTGTAATCATAAGCTCCTGCTGGTGCTGAAGGAGCGCTTTGCCCACAAAAGAATAGTGAAAGGCGTGACTGGTTATGTATACCCGTTTACTCGCTCTTGTTCTTACCCTTTGCCTTGTGCTGACGTCCGTGGCGCCGCCTGCTTATGCGCAATCTTCATCCGCCCCTGTTTATGAGATGAAGGCGGACACTTCTGAAACATACATATGTATGCAAAGTGATTTTCTGTTCTTTCGTGTTCTGGGGGCACCTGTTTCTACAAACCCTGCTGTTGCAACGGGAAAGATGTTTCCTGATTCCACTACCTATACCCGCGACGATTTTTTTGCCATGAAGCAGAACTACCTGTACTACACCATCGACGCCCACGGGGCCGGCACTGCGGAAATAACCTACAAATACGCTGCTGATTTCATCGCTTATGTAGAGATGAAGGATGGCACCAACTACATCGATATGAGGGATCCCCAAGAGTATTCCTTTACCATTAAGGTCAAAGTAGACGGCGGTCTGAATCCGCCCAAGGTTGAGGTCAAGTTTCTGCCCAAGTCCACCATAAAGCTGGTTACGGGCAAGCATGAACACCTTGATTTTCTTGATCCTTTAAATATTGCCAAACAACTTGCTGAGTTTGTACTTGATAATCCCATTCCGAAATTTGCAAACGCATTTACGCTCACGCCGCAGGAGGCAGCCATCTATAACCGTACCCAAAAGGCTCACAGGCTGAATAAACGATATGAATTATATTTAGCCACCAAGTTTAATGTGTCCGCTAAACTCAGGGAGCTTTTTCCTCAATTGCCCAGGCGCTTCAGTCTTCTGTCTTTTAGCCAGGCCCGAAAGGTGCCCAAATTCTTAAAGCCCGCAGGGGTTCTGGTCAGATTTGCCAAAACCCTTACGCCCTTTCAAGTGGCCCTTTGGGTGGTCGAGCAGAGTCTCGGACTCATCAAGGTGCCCCGGGTGGAACCTGAGGTATCGCTGTACATCACCATTTCCAACCCGGATAATACGGTGCCGCTTATTTACGATATTTCCATCGACTCGCCCCGAGCGGCCTGCAATGAAAAAGACTTGGCAAACATCCAGGAGCAGATTATCTTTCCTCAAAGCGACCAGCCGAACGGCCACGTCATTAAACTTGATCCTGAACTGTCTTATAACAAAAAGGACTATACGGCAGATGTCACCGTCACCGTCTCCTGGAAAGAATTCCAGGGCGAGGGCAGAGACGGCGGCGTATGCGAGGTCAAAGAGCAGCTGAACGTGATCAGTGAGCTCGGCCCCAAGTCAGACTATCAGCAGATCGAGCGCTTCGCCTCTGATTTGGCTACCAAGTTTATTGAAGTAGCAGATCGTTTTAACTTTTTGTTTGGTCAGTGAGAGGTTATGATGGATTGCCTGGCTTCGCTGCCTGAAACCCTTCCCACACTCTCTGTGCCCGCCGAAAGGCGGGCTTTTTGATTGTAAACCCTGGGGCGAAATGGTTGCAAATCATCTCAAAATATCGTATCATGATAAGGTTCAGATTTGTTTTAAGGAGGACCCTGATGGCAAAGCGCCTCTTAGCCATATTCATAGCCCTG
>JAFUPO010000019.1 GCA_017481185.1 Clostridia bacterium
CAAGACCGGCGACTGGTACCGCGGCACCGCCAACGCCATCTATCAGAACATGGCTTTCATCGAGCAGTACAATCCTGATTATGTGCTGATCCTTTCCGGCGACCACATCTATAAGATGGACTATAACAAGATGCTGCGCTTCCATGTTCGCAACGGTGCGGATGCAACCATCGCCGTGCGCGAGGTGCCGTGGGATGAGGCCAGCCGCTTCGGCATCATGAACACCGATGCAGACGCTCGCATCGTTGAGTTTGAAGAAAAGCCCAAGCACCCCAAGAGCAATCTGGCCAGCATGGGCGTTTACATCTTCTCCTGGGATAAATTGCGCCAGTACCTCATCGATGATGAGAACAACAAAAAGTCTGCCAACGACTTCGGCAAGAACATCATCCCTGCCATGCTGGGCGACGGCCAGAAGCTGGTAGCCTACAACTTCGACGGCTACTGGAAGGACGTGGGTACCATCGAAAGCCTCTGGGAGGCCAATATGGATCTGCTCTCCAAGCCCCTGCCCATTGACCTGCATGACAAGAAGTGGCGCATCTACGCCCGCACCCCCGGCCTGCCCCCCCACTACATCGCTCCCGGCGCGACCGTGACCGAGACCCTTGTCTCTGAGGGCTGCGAGGTCTGCGGCAAGGTAAGCCACTCGGTGCTCTTTACCGGCTGCACTGTGGAGGAAGGCGCTTCCGTTATCTCCAGCGTGATCATGCCTGGCGCGGTCATCAAGCGCGGCGCTGTGGTTAAGCGGGCCATGATTGCCGAGGGCGCCGTGGTGGGCGCTGGCGCTGAGGTTGGCGAAGACGAGGGCCTGGTAGCTGTGGTGGGCCCCAATGTGGAATTGAAGCCCGGCGCCAAGGTGCTGGCCGGCGTTCAGGTGGGCCCTGATACCGAGCTGTAAACGACGTCATTCAAAGTTCAGAAGACTTTGAATGAGTATGCGCAGGAATGTTTTGCTCCATTTCATTTTCATTGCGCAAAACATTAAGCACATTTGAAAGGATACGTTTGATATGAAAGACGTTATGGGTTTGATCTACACCGGCGAAGGCGACTCTCGCCTTCGTGAACTGACCATGCTGCGAGCCATCGCCGCGCTGCCCATGGCAGGCCGCTACCGCCTGATCGACTTTACCCTGTCCAGCATGGTGAACTCCGGTATCCGCAACATCGGCGTGATCATGCAGAAGAACTACCATAGCCTGATGGATCATCTGGGCTCCGGCAAGGAATGGGATCTTCACGGCAAGAACAACGGCCTGGTGATCCTGCCCCCCTTCCTGACCCGTGAAAACGTGGGCGTATACACCGGTATGCTGGATGCGCTGCGCTCCAACACCAGCTACCTCTCCCGCTCCAAGCAGGAGTATGTGGTGCTCTCCGGCAGCGACATCCTCTACAACATTCGCTTTGAAGAGTTTGTGAAGGCCCATGTGGAATCCGGTGCTGACATCACCCTCATGTATACCCGCGATCCCGCCATGAAACGGGATGAGTTTGGCACCTATCTGAAGGTGGACGAGGATAACAACATCATTGATATGGAAGTGGCCCCCACTCATCCCACCCTGCCCTGCACCTCTATGGAAGTGCTGGTTACCAAGCGGGAGTTTCTGCGCGAATTGGTGGATAAGGGCGTGGCCCATGGCCTCCATGAGCTGAATCGCGAGATCCTCAAGGACGCTATTCAGGAGAAGCGCCTGCGGGTTAAGGGCTTTGAGTTTAAGGAAAAGACCTGGCTCATCGACTCTGTACAGAATTATTTCAAGGCCAACATGGATCTTTTGGACACCCAGCAGCGCAAGGCTGTGTTCCAGAAGCACAACCCTGTGTTCACCAAGGTTCGTGACGAGATGCCTACCAGCTACGGTGAAAACGTGTGGACCATCAACTCCCTGGTGGCCGACGGCTGCGTTATCGAGGGCGTGGTGGAAAACTCCATCCTCTTCCGGGGCGTGCGGGTGGCTCCCGGCGCTCATGTGAAGAACTGCATCATCATGCAGGACGGCCAGGTTCATGCAGGCGCTCAGATTGAGAACTGCATCCTGGATAAGCAGACGGTGATTAAGCGCAACGCCCGCCTCATCGGGCCCACGGCTTACCCCATCGTGATCGCCAAGAACGTAGTCATCTAATTGCATCTTAAGTTTTATGAGGGAGAGGCTTTTGAGTTAAAAGCCCCTCCCTCATACTCCCTGCGAAAACCGGTTGGGAACAGACTTGAAATTTACGGTTTAAGGGGTCTTCCCATGAAAAGGGAAATATGATATGATGACTAGGTATGTGTCATAAATGATTTTAAAGCGGGGCTGGAGGCTCCCCTTGACAAGGAGGACGTTTTCAATGAAAATTTTGTTCACTGCCAGCGAGTGCGTGCCCTTTTGCAAAACCGGCGGCCTGGCTGACGTGGTTGGCGCCCTGGCGCCTGTGCTGGCCAAGGCTGGCCATGATGTGCGGGTGATGCTGCCCCTGTACAGCGCCATCAAGGAAAAGTGGACCGCTCAGATGAACACGGTGGCGGAATTTGAGGTGGAGCTGGGCTGGCGCCGCCAGTACTGCGGCATCAAGAGCCTCGTCAAGGACGGCGTGACCTGGTACTTTGTAGATAATCAATACTACTTTGGCCGCTCCTACATCTACGGCCTGGGCGGCGACGAGTATGAGCGCTTCGGCTTCTTCTGCCGGGCTGCCCTCAATGCTCTGCCCATCCTGAACTTTAAGCCTGATGTGCTCCATGCCCATGACTGGCAGAGCGGCATGATTCCTGCTCTTTTGAAGATCCAGTCTGCGCATCTGCCCTTCTACGCAGATATTAAGACCATGTTCACCATTCACAACCTGCAATACCAGGGCGTGTTCGCCATCAAGGATGTGCAGGATGTGCTGGGCTTGGGCGATGATGTGTACACCTCCGATAAGCTGGAGTGCTACGGCTGCGCTAATTTCTTGAAGGCTGGCCTGGTGTATGCTGACCAGATTACCACCGTGAGCCCCTCCTACGCCCAGGAGATCCAGACCGCCTATTACGGCGAACGCCTGGAGGGCTTGCTCAAGGCCCGCGAGAAGGATCTGGCCGGTGTGATCAACGGCATCGACGTGGCGGAATACGACCCTGAAAAGGATCCTATTATTGCCAAGAACTACTCTGCTGAGGATCTTTCCGGCAAGCTGGAGTGCAAGCGCGCTTTGCAGAAGAAGCTGGGCCTGCCCATCCGCAATGATGTGCCTGTGATCGGCATGGTGGGCCGCCTGTCTAACCAGAAGGGCCTGGACCTGATCGACTACGTGATCGGGGATCTGCTGAACATGGATATTCAGCTGGTGGTGCTGGGCCAGGGCGACAGTCGCTATGTGAACCTGTTTAGCTGGGCTGAGGGCCAGTATCCTGACAAGGTGGCTGCCCGCTTTGTGCTGGATCTGGATCTGGCTCATGAGATCTATGCTGGCGCGGATATGTTCCTTATGCCCAGCCAGTTCGAGCCCTGCGGCCTCTCTCAGATGATGAGCCTGCGCTACGGCACGGTGCCCATCGTGCGGGAGACTGGCGGCCTTAGGGATACCGTGCTTTCCTACAATGAGTACACCGGCGAAGGCAACGGCTTCACCTTCTTCAACTACAATGCCCATGATATGCTCCACACCATTCAGCGGGCTGTGTACTACTACACCCAGCAGAAGGAAATTTGGAAGACCTTGCAGGAGCGGGGCCTTGGCGGCGATTACAGCTGGGATCATTCCTCCAAGGATTACCTGGCTCTGTATGAGAAGCTGGTGGGCGTGAAGGAAGAAGCGCCCAAGCCTAAGAAAAAGGCAGCTCCCCGCAAAAAGAAGGTCGAGGAGGCGCCTGTGGAGGAAGCGCCTAAGAAGAAAGCAGCCCCTCGCAAGAAGGCCGCTAAGAAAGCTGAATAAGCCTTGACAGAATAGGATATTCCCCTTCGGTGATACGCCGAGGGGGAATATTTTTAGGTAAAAAGTAAAATTTTTAGTTTTTGCAAGCATTTGCATACAGATGCTTGCAGATGTGTGCAGATGCCTGCAAGCGCGAGCAGATGCACCCGTAATCCAATCCAATCCCAATCCTAATCCAAATCCCAATCCTAATCCAATCTGGGATTGGTAGAATGGATTAGGAATGAAAAAGAAGAAGGAGGAAACGCTTCGGCAACTTTTCAAAAGGCGCAGTTCGTGGTAAGATACTAGCGTTATGAATAAGGAAAGCGAGTGATGAAGAATGAGCATGACTCAAAGAAAAACGAAGATTGTTTGCACCATGGGGCCCCGTTTGTTTGAAAAGGGCCTGGTGAAGGCGTTGATGCTGGCAGGGATGAACGTGGCCCGCTTCAACTTTTCGCATGATATTCATGAGAACCATCTGAAGCGCTACAGCGAGGTGTGCCGCCTGCGGGAAGAGCTGCATTTGCCCATTGCCACCATGCTGGATACCAAGGGCCCGGAGATCCGTATCGGCACGTTCAAAAACGGTCGGGTAGAATTGCAAAAGGGCCAGCCCTTTACCCTTACCACCCGGGAGGTGGAGGGGGATGAAAGCATCGTTTCCGTTTCGTATAAAAACCTGGTGAGCGATGTGAGGGCCGGGGCCACGATCTTGATTGACGACGGCCTGGTTGGTTTGAAGGTGGAGGCGGTTACCGACGATGAGATCCGCTGCACGGTGCTCAATGACGGCGCGATCTCTAACACCAAGGGCGTCAACATCCCCGGGGCTCACCTGTCCATGCCCTTTATCAGCGCCAAGGATCGGGAGGATATTCTCTTTGGCATCCGCCACGGGTTCGATTTTGTGGCAGCCAGCTTTACCCGCAGCGCCCAGGATATTTTGCAGATCCGAGAGATTTTCAGCCAGGAAGGCTGCACCACCATGAACATCATCGCCAAGATTGAAAACATGGAGGGCGTGGAAAATATCGACGAGATCATCCGGGTGTCCGACGGCATCATGGTCGCCCGGGGCGACATGGGCGTGGAGATCCCCCTGGAGGATGTGCCGGTGTTGCAAAAAATGATCATCCGCAAGGCCTACAATGCAGTCAAGCAGGTGATCACCGCCACCCAGATGCTGGACTCCATGATGAAGAACCCTCGCCCGACCCGGGCTGAGGCTACCGACGTGGCCAACGCCATTTACGACGGCACCAGCGCCATCATGCTCTCCGGCGAAACCGCCGCAGGCCAGTACCCTGTGGAGGCGGTGGAAACCATGGCGCGCATTGCCCTGAGAGCGGAGGCTGACATCGATTATGTGGGCCGCTTTAAAAAGCGGGTGAACACTGGCAACACGGATGTGACCAATGCGATCTCCCACGCTACCTGCACCTCTGCCCATGATTTGAAGGCAGCGGCCATCATTACGGTAACCAAGTCTGGCAAAACGGCTCGGATGGTTTCAAAATATCGGCCTGACTGCCCTATCATTGCCTGCACCACCGAGGCTGCGGTATGCCGCCAATTGAATCTGTCCTGGGGTGTAACACCGGTGCTGATTCATGAGGAAGAGAGCACGGATGAGCTCTTTGAGCATGCGGTGGACGCCGGTGTGAAGGCTGGCCTCTTGAAAGAAGGGGAGCTGGTGGTGATGACCGCCGGCGTGCCCCTGGGCATCTCCGGCACCACCAACCTGATGAAGGTGCACGTGGTGGGCCACATCCTGCTCACAGGCAAGGGCATCACCAATCGCAGCGTATGCGCGCCCCTGTGCGTGGCCCAAAACAACGAGGAGGCCTTTAAGCGCTTTACGGACGGGAGCATCCTGGTAGTACCCCAGACCAATAACGAGCTGCTGCCACTGGTGCGCAAGGCTGCCGGCCTCATTGTAGAGAATGGAGATCCCAACGGCCACGGGGCCATTGCAGGCATGAGCCTGGATCTGCCGGTGATCATCGGGGGTCAGAACGCCACCCAGATTTTGAAATCCGGCGCGGTAGTCACCCTGGATGCAGCCCGGGGCGTGGTTACCTCCAACAACCATGTGTAAGCGGCTGTTTGTAGGCATCGAAGCCCGGCAGCAGGCGCTGTTTGAAAGCGCTATGGCCCTTGGCGAGCAGCTGCCCGGCAGGTATCATCCTCTGGCCAATTACCATGTGACCCTGGCCTTTATCGGCGCGTATGCTCAAGGGCCGGTTCAGCAGGCGCTGGAAAGGCTCCCTTGCAGAGGCCCCTTGTGGCTGGAAACCCTGCCGGTTCCTGGCTTTTTCAAGGAGGGCAAAAAGGCGGTGCTCTATGCGCCGGTGAAGCCCAGCGATCCCTTGGGGCTCTTGGCCTATGGCGTGGGAAAGTGCCTCAAGGAGGCAAAAATCCCCTTTGACGACCGGGAAACCTACACGCCCCATGTTACCTTAGCCCGGGGCGTGGATTCGGCAGCCTATGGCGGCCAAATCCTTTGCCAGGTTCAATGGGAGGCGGCGGATTTTTGCCTGTATGAGAGCGTTTCCGGCGAGACGGGGTTGACGTATCAGGTTCTTAAAAGATTTAAAATATAACAAATACTGCCAAGGGAGAGAAGGGGCGATAAGCTGAAAGCCTTGCCTTGCCCGGCCTGTGCCGAGCAAGGCTTTTTTATCTCTGGAAGGGAGTGGGAAACGGCGGTTAAACACCAAAAAGTGCCAGGATATAAAGGCTTTGAGCCTCGTTTGCTTAGGTGAAAGCCCCCTGGGGGAGACCCTGGGAAAGGCCCCAAAGCAAAGGAGGATATACCCCTATGAAGACCCAGAACACCGTATCTAAGAAGTGGCTCTCCTGCGCCGCTGCGGCGGCCATGGCCCTGGCCCCCGTGGCGTCACTGGCTGAGACGGCTGACAGCGCCCTGGTGAAGGGCGGCTACCTGAACCTGCGCAAGGAAGCGTCCCTCACGGCCAGCGTGCTGGGCCAGTTCCCCACCGGCACTCTGGTGGAGATCGTGGAGAAGGGCGAGGAGTGGAGCCAGGTTCGCGTAAACGGCGTGGATGGCTACATGATGACCCAGTACCTGAACACCGCCGAGGGCGAAACCACCCTGACTGTGCGCACCAACACCGGCATCGGCCTGAACCTGCGGGAAGCCCCCAGCATGGAGGGAGCGATTCTAACTTCCTTTAAGCCCGGCACCCAGGTGACCGTTTTGCAGAAGGGCTCAAACTGGAGCCGCGTTACCGTGGAAGGTCAGGAGGGCTTTATGTCTTCCAAGTACCTGAAGAGCGGTTCCACCTCCGGCAGCACCGCCCCTGCCGCCGGTACCGCCGTGGTGAACAACCCCAAGGACACCCAGGTTTTGAACCTGCGTGAGACCCCCTCCCTGGACGCACGGGTGCTGGCCTACTACAAAAACGGCACCGTGGTGGAGGTGATTCAAAAGGGCGATACCTGGTCTGAGGTGAAGGTGAACGGCAAGCATGGCTACATGATGAACAAGTTTTTGAAGTTTGGCGCTTCCTCCGGCTCCGTGACCACTCCTGTGACCCCCTTTGAGGCCACCATGATCAACATCAACGGCACCGGCATCGTCAACTTCCGTTCCAAGCCCACCCTGGGCAACAACGTGATCCGCACCTATCCTGTGGGCACCAAGCTCACCGTGACCGAAACCGGCACGGACTGGTTCAAGGTGGAGATCGACGGCGAGGCGGGCTATGTGAGCCGCCATTTCCTGAAGTACTAAAGCGTAAAAGAGCCCCGCAGGGGGCTCTTTTTTGCTTGATTTTTTGCTGTGCATATGGTAAAATAGCTGCGCAACGAGTAGCAACAACTGCGTAAATCCGGTTGATTGCTGCTCGTTTATTTTTTTGAAGGGAGGGGAGGGCGCTTTCGGAGCGGCCTAAAACAGCATAGCCATTGGCAGGGGATGAGCCTGCCAGATTATTCAGCGTGTAGCCATGGGCGTAAATCCAGCAAGAGCCCGGCCACGCCTTTTTTATTGCAGGAGGGAGAAAAATGGAACATCATCAGGAATTGGGGAATGAGCGCATCGGCAAATTGATGAAGCAATATGCGGTTCCTTGTATTATTTCGCTTTTGGTCGGCGCACTGTATAATATTGTCGACCAGATTTTTATCGCCAACGCCAGCTACCTGGGCTCCTATGGCAATGCGGCCAATACGGTAGTTTTTCCGCTAACGGTGGTGGCTTTGGCCATCGCAGTGATGATCGGAGATGGCTGCTGCGCCTTTGTGAGCATCAGCCTGGGCAAGGGGGAAGCTCGCGAGGCTCGGCAAAGCGTGGGCAGCTCGGTAATCATAACGGCGGCAGCCAGCCTGTTTCTCACGGCAGCGTATCTCCTTTTTGACGAGGAGATTATCACGCTGTTTGGCGGCACGGTAAATGCCGAAACCTTTTATCATGCCAAAGAGTACTTTTTCTGGATTAGCGTGGGGATCCCGTTTTATATGTTTGGCCAAGCCATGAACCCCATCATCCGGGCTGATGGAAGCCCGAAGTTTGCCATGGGGGCGACCCTGGCGGGGGCTGTGACAAATATCATCCTGGATCCCTTGTTTATCTTTGGTTTCAAATGGGGCATGATGGGCGCTGCGCTGGCGACGGTGATCGGCCAGGCCCTAACGGCGGGGCTTTCTGTGTGGTATCTGATAAACATGAAAAGCACCAAGCCAGCCGCGGGGGATTACACCTTAAGGGGAAGGATCTGCCTAAAGACCCTGGGGCTGGGCTTGACCAGCTTTTTGTCACAGATTTCTCTGGTGGCCGCTATGGCTGCTATCAACAATATGCTGCGCCATTACGGGGCGCTGGATGCCATTTTCGCTCAGGCGCAGTATGCGCAGATCCCGATGGCCGTGGTGGGCATCGTGATGAAGTTTTTTCAGATTGTGATCTCCATCGTGGTGGGCATGGCGGCTGGGTGCATCCCCATTGTGGGGTTCAACATGGGCGCAGGAAAGCGGCTGCGGGTCAGGGAGCTGTTTACGAAGCTGCTCCTGGCGGAAGCGGGTGTGGGCGCTGTGGCGTTTGTGCTGGTGGAGTTTTTTCCCCGGCAGCTTATTGGTATTTTCGGCGCGGCGAACGAGAGCGCCTATTACACGGAGTTTGCTGTAAAGGCGTTTCGGATCTACCTGTGCATGGTCGTTCTTGCCTGCGTTAACAAGGCGCTGTTTATCTTTTTGCAATCAATGGGCAAGGCGGTGGCCTCCACGGCCCTCTCCATGGTGCGCGAGGTGGTTTTCGGCGTGGGCTTCGCCCGTGTGCTGCCGGTGTTCTTTGACCTGGATGGCGTGCTCTACTCCATGCCAGTTTCGGATGTGATGACATTCGCGATTGCTGTATATTTGATCCGCAGAACCTACCGGGAGTTAGGGGAGGCGAGGAGGGCTGCCAATTAACGGGCGGCCAACGGCAAGGATAGGCACTCTTTTGCCGAAAACCGAACAAAATTGAAACGGACGGACAAAAACACCGTCCGTTTCATCAATTTGGCGGAAAAACAGTTGACAAACAGAGGAAACTTGGCTAAAATAAAATTTGTCTGGCAAGGGCGTGATGCGGTCATGCGGGTGTAGCTCAATGGTAGAGCTCCAGCTTCCCAAGCTGGCTACGTGGGTTCGATTCCCATCACCCGCTCCAAACCCGCATCATCTTCCTGACACATTTCAGGATATATACCGTAA
>JAFUPO010000305.1 GCA_017481185.1 Clostridia bacterium
AGGAACACGACCTGTTTCTGCACATTTGGTCATCACGCAGCTTCAATAAGCGTGGTTAGTATATGTATGTGCAAATACTTCAGATAAGATAATTTAGAGTCCCCTGCCCGTTGTCTTGCACAGCCTGAGCCGCCGCGCATAGGCAACGGGTAGGGAGCAAACCTGTTTATTTGCCGCACGACAAGATTGATTCACCGGCCGAAAGCACTTGATTTGCCCGACTGTGCGCCATCGAGGCAATCAGACAAACGCTCCTGTTAATTCTCCAAGTGCTAATTATTGTTGGAAAATCAAAGGTTTTCAAAAGCCCCTTCGCATAAGCGGAGGGGCTTTTGTGTCAGCAAGACCACCGATCAAGCATCGGCGGTCTTATTGCTATTTGAACCATAATCATTTTTCGCGGATCCATACGCTCATTTCGCCCAGACCGCGGTTGCCCCAGGCATAGTAAGGAATCGCGCGAATGGCCGCAGGCGCATCGCCTCGATGGGCCTGGGTTTCAATGGGCACAACCCCTCCAAGGAGCTTTTCGTCAAAGGGCAGCACTGTTATAGGAGCATCTGCCGCAAGGGTCAGTTGCCCGAGCGCCGGGCCGTTATCCGCCTCCTCCAAGCAGTAAAGCATAGGGCCCCGGGCCAAAGCAGTTTTTCCTCGCGCATCCCTGACCATAGGGTGCGCATGAACCCGGCGCACCGGCATTGGGCGGCGGCAAGTTTAAGATCACCGTCTCCGTGCTGGGCGCATACGCCATCCAGGCCCTGACCATCACCCTCTATGCCAGGAAGGTGCCCTCCACCGATGTGAAGGCCTATAAAGATATTGTGATCATCCTAATCGTGGTGATCGGCTCCCCCGTGGTGAATCAGAAGATTTCGCAGCTTTGGGCAAGTCCCAAGGCTGGACGGATGCAAAAGGAGGCGGCTTAAATGAATAACTCCAAGGATCTCAGGAGCAGGGAGCCGCTGACCGATACCCAGCTGCTTTTGACCATTACCATCTGCATTTTCTTCGCCATGTACTTTGCGGCCATGGCCATTTGGGGAGGCGGATTTCTGCGCTGGCAGCAGCTGTTTGATATGCTCAACCACAACGCTGCCCTAATCATCGTAGCCTGCGGCCTGACCATCGTGATGATTGGCGGTGGGGATCGGCCTGGCCTTCGGCCTGATTCATGGCTTTTTGATCTCCTATCTTGAGATTCAGCCCTTCATCATCACCCTGGCGGGGATGTTCTTTGCCCGAGGCATGACTACCAGTGTCAGCCTAGAGCCTCAAAAAATCGCTCATGAGGGCTTCCAAGCCCTGATGAAAACCAAGATTGAGATCCCTCTATTGGGCTACACTGCCAAGAACGGCAAACCTGATCCCCGCCCGGGTGGAAATCGGCATTGTGGTTGCCCTGGTGCTGGTAGTGGCTGTATTCTTTCTTTTAAAACTAACCCGCTTGGGCCGCAATTTCTATGCCATCGGCGGCAACAGCCAAAGCGCCTTGATGCTGGGCATCAATGTAAAGCGCGCTCGCTTTATCTCCTATCTAATCAGCGGTTTGCTCTCAGGCATCGCAGGCTTCGTGTTTATGATGCTTACCGGCGGCGTGGGCAATGTGATCGGCACCCTCTTTGGCGTATTGACCCTAACCACCATTAAGGCCATCGTAACCACTTCCGGCCTGTGTGACCCCTGGTGGCACTCCATCACCACCGGCGCGATGCTGTGCTTCTTCATTCTTTTGCAGAGCGTTGTGCTGGCCAACCGAGGCAAGGCGAAAAAGCGCCTCGCTAAGGGCTGATCTACCCTGAGAATTCAAATATTTAACCCCTCTGCCAATAGCGGCAGAGGGGTTTTTCTGCTAAATCCGATCGTATGGATGAACTTCTCAATCCCGTTTTTCATGGTGCAAAAAGCATTTGAGCGTTTCAAAGGCTTCCGGCGTATCTGCATCCATCGCAGAGCCTCTATCCTGCACGGGCAAATCTGTCAGGGGGATACTACGCAGAGCCTCCTTGAGGCCCCCCTCAGCGCTGCACGCCTGTACGTAGCGAGCTGCCTTCATGCGCAGGTAAAGAGGATGCCCTCCCTTTGCGCCGCATAGGGGGCGCACCGCGTCAGCCTCACATTCTCTGAGCGCCAAAACCGTTTCCAGCCTGAACAGCGGCACATCCCCCGGCGTGATGTAAACGCCCTCAAAGTCATCTTCCAGCGCAGCCAAGCCAATCTTTACAGAGTCAAACATTTGACTGGTGGCGTACTGGCTGTTTACCACGATTTGAACGCCCCGTCCGCTCAAATGCTCCGTCAACAGCTGCGCATTGTGCCCGGCAACGATAATAATCCGGCTGACGCCTGCTGCCTCAAGCGTATCAATCACATGGTCAATCATGGCTTTCCCTGCCAAAGGCATCAGGGGCTTGAACTGCTTCATCCGGGAGGAAAGCCCCGCCGCAGGGATCACGGCTGCGTATTTTTTCATATGGCCGCCCTTCTTGAAAGTCATTGTCTCCATAAGTATACCAGCAGCAGCCGTCACTTTCAAGCAAAAAGCCCCTGAGACCGTTGCTCAGTCTCAGGGGCGTGTGATAACGGGTTATCAGCCTTCGTGAGTCGGGGGCACGTCATCCGCAGGGGTGATCGTGTGGTTGGGAGGATTCTTCTTGGTCAGCACATAGATCAGGGAAGCAACGATGCACACGCCGATCACGATATTGACCACAGGCGCATTGCCCTGGAAGTTGGAGATGGTCTGAGCGCCGTAGAGGATCACGGAAATGATGCTCAGCACCCACAAAGACCAAGTGGGCATCTTGCCAAAGGGAGAAGCCTTCCAGCAGTTGGGCAGGCGCTTGGGCAGGTTCACCAGAGCGAACTGAGGAATGATCCACATAAAGGTGGTCATACCAACGGCGATCTTGCCCAGGGTGGCGATGTCCATGTTCAGCAGCACGGGTACCAGGCCGAAGAGATACCAAACGGTCATCAGGCGATGACGCACACCGTACTTGTTCTTCTTGTCAAACCAGGCGGGGAGCCAGCCATCCTGCACGGCAGCCACAGTGGCGTTGGTGTACCACATAAAGCTGGAGTTCAGGGTAGTGGTCAGGGGCAGGAGAGCGCCGCCGCACAGGAAGATGATGTACATGATGCTGCCCTCGCCGAACACGGCGCCGGCGGCATAGGTCAGGGGCTTGTTGGCAACCTGCTCCAGAGGCAGGGAGCCGGAGGCCACCATGCCCAGAGCGGCATAGATCAGGGTGATGGCAACGGTAACGCCCATAATAACGGCGGGAATCACCTTGGCAGGGTTCTTGACCTGGCTACCAAAGTCAACCAACACGCCGGCACCGCCGATGGCGAAGAACAGCAGGCTGGCAGCATTGAACAGGCCGCTGAAGCCGTTGGTGATGAAGCTCTCGCCGCTGAAGTATTCAGCCATATCCAGCTTGGGCAGGCCGAACACGATAAAGGCCACCAAGGAGATCACCAGGATGTAGAACATACCGTTCTGCACCTTGGCAGCGCTCTTGACGCCGAACAGGTTGGCAACGTAGAACAGGGTCAGCACCACAACGGCGGCAACCGTCTGGTTCAGGCCGGGGATCAGCGCAGCCAGGTACTGAGCAAAGCTGATACCGAACATGGCAATGGTCAAACGGCCAATCAGGTAAACGAAAATGTAGAAGCCGCCCACGCGGGGATGAAGCAGCATACTGCAGTAGCAATAGCTGGCAGAGCGCCTGGGGAACACACCGGCCATGATCAGGTAGGGAATAACAGCTACCATGAACATCAGACCGGAGAGCAGATAGGAGAGCACCACGCTGCGGCCGGTCATGCCGATGGCCAGACCGGTCAGGGTGATAACGCCGGAGCCGATGGCAAATCCGGTCGCCATAGAAATTGTGTCTTTTACACCCAATTTCGCTTCAGAATTAGAGGAGGCCATTTTCCTATTTCCACCCTTCCAAAGATTACAATATGATGAATTCGGACATTGCAAATCTTGAATATTTACGGTATACTCACTCTGATGCTCAAAGAAAGGTAAAGCAAACAAAAGCACGCTGCTTCGTTTTTTCAAAATGATATTTTGACACGCGCAGCTGCTCAAAGCGAAGCCCCCGGTACTATGCTCCCTCCCCAAAGTGTCATAGCCGCCAGAAGCTCTTCTGCCTTGTCTTTCCTTAAGATACAGGAAATTCTGGCCTAAACCTATTGTACGGTTTTTGTCCATATCCCTCGAAGGCTAAGCGTTTCAATCTCCCTCCAAAATCATTGAATACGCCGCCTTGCGAAAGTAGTACACCGTTCGTTAAAATTATAATTAGTCAAATTACGTCTGTCAATCCATCTTCGTTATGCAAATATTTGCATAACGAAGGCCCTTCACCAACCGCAAGAATCCTTAAAATCAGGAGTTTTTATGAAGAACGAAGCTATCGTTTTATCCGTGGGTCGAGCTGACTGCAACATACTTTTTATTGGCCAAGGGGATGAGCGGCGCTGCATCATTATCGATGCCGGCTGTTTCCCTCCGGTTAGGGATACGGCCTTGCGCGATCTTTTGCTCCAGCGTCAAGTAAAAACCATCGATCTTTTGATCATCACGCATCTGCACGCTGACCATCTGGCGGCGCTGCATACCCTTGAGGATTCTTTTACCATTCAAAAAATGATCCTTCCCACCGCCAGCCCGATAATCGTTACTCCGCAGATACTTAGCACGCAGCCAGGCAATAAGTATTTGCTCAATCTGGCTATGTTAAACAGCTTTCGTGGCCATTGCCAGGCCCAAGGAACCCAGATAGAGGATGTAATGCGCTATGCTGGCGCAGGCGCCATCTCCTTTGGAGAATACCGCCTGCGCTGCCTCTACCCCTTTAAGGGCAACCAACAGCTTTCTGTGAGCTATGCGCTTAAAATGTGCGACACCGCTTGTGACAAGGATGCCTGCATTGCCTATGAAAAGCTTTCTCGCATCCATGCAAACGCCGACTCCTCCGTTTGGCTTCTGGAGAAAGGCGATCAAGCCCTGGCCCTGTTTGCCGCCGATGCGCCTGAACAAACGCTGATGGACATTCTGACAAAAGAACCTCTTCATCCCCGGCTGGTTAAGCTGCCCCATCACGGCATCCCCGGCGGCTACTTCAGCTCCACGCTGGTACGCCATCTGGCCCCTGAGGTGCTGGTCGTTTCTACGGATGCCCGCATGAAAGACCGGGTGCTGGCGCCCTGTAACGCCATTGCAGCCTCTTGCGGCGTTCCCATACATTTCACCTTTGATGGCAGCTATCATTGGTTTTTTGAATGAGCCTTTTCGAGCGTGCCCATTTTTTTGCTCTTGCACTTCGCTGTTTGCGATGTTATAATACCACAACTTATTTTTGTGAGTATAATAGCGTCGATCTTCCGCAGCCCATAAGAGGCCTGTATAACGGAATGGTAAGAGAAAGGAGGGACTCCCTTGCTTTGTGGGTTGATCGTAGCAGCCGGTGTGTCCTCCTGCGCCGAAAGGTACAAGCCGCTCCTTCCCGTTGGGAACGAAGTGATGATCCATCGCACCGCGCGCCTGATGCTGGAGGCGGGCGCTGAGCGCGTGATCGTGGTGACCGGCTATCTATCCGAATGGATCGCTGATGAACTAAGCGATCTGGCGGTAACGCTGTGCCACAATCCCCGGTATGCGATTACCGAAATGATCGATTCCATCCGCCTGGGCCTGCGCAGCCTCCCGGCTGATTGCAGCCGCGTTATCCTGATGCCGGCTGACGTGCCCATGGCCAGCCCGGATACGCTGAAATTTTTGCTTGATTGCCAGGAGCCCCTTGTTGCCCCCTGCTATAAGGGGCTGCTGGGGCACCCGATCCTGATGGATAGGAGTGTTTTTCCGGTAATCCAGGCCTACCGAGGAGAGGGTGGGCTAAGGGCTGCCATCGCTGCCGCCGGGCTGCACTGGCTCAAGCTCCCTGTGGATGATGAGAGCGTTTCTCTCAATGCCCATACAGCGGATGAATATAGCCATTTGCTCAAGCACAACGTTCGTTTGGGCGGCGGCTATGAGCAGTTTAGGCTGCACCTGGATGCACAGGTAAGGGCTGTGGATGTTTCCTTTAACGCCGCCATCGCTCAGTTTTTAGAGTTAATCGCTCATACCGGTTCGATTCAAACCGCTTGCAAATGTATGCAAATGTCCTACTCCAAGGGATGGCGAATGATCCGGCATTTAGAAAATACCCTTGGCTATCCGGTGCTGCGTAAAACAGTGGGCGGCGCCGAGGGAGGCGGCTCTAAGCTAACCAAGAAGGGCAAAGATTTCCTTTTGAAATATCAAGCCATGGAAAAGGAAATCCAAGAGCAATCCCAGGAAATTTTCAAAAAGTACTTTAATGATGATATGTCCTGCAATCCTAAATATTAAAAAAGGGCCGTCGGCAATCTTTTAGCCGACGGCCCCTCTATTATTCCTCTGTTGCTTGCCGCTTACGAGGCAGCATCTCAATATGTGAAGCGTCATGGGTATTCACAAAGTCAAAGGCAGCTTTAATGTTGGTTTTAATCGTATCCCGATCCAAGTGCGCTAACATTCCCATCAGTTCAATGTGGTAATAGGCGTAATTGTCAATCTCCATTAAAAGCGGCGTCTGATTCATGTATTCCCGGTAAAGCCGCCTGCGGGCTCCCAGGTCAAAAAAGGTGGTGACCTGTAACTCGTTCTCGGTAAAATCCTTGTGAAAGTCCCTGGCGATCGACTCGTAATTATGATACACCATGGTCACTTTTGTCTGCTCCCACAAGGACATTTGATCCTTATGATAAAAAAGATCGATGTTTTTTCCGCAACTCATGATAACTCGATATGCATAAATGTACATAACGCAATAGCGCCAGTAGGTATTGCGATATTCCAACGGGTACTGATCAATAAATTGCCGGATCTTGCGAAAGAACTCCTCCATCAGCGCATCCATGATGTAATACTTGTTTTTAAAATGGTATGTGATCGCGCCCTTGGTGATGCCTAATTCATCTGCGATCTTCTGAAAAGTGGTTCCTTCGTAGCCATAAGTCTTTAAAAATTCGGATGCTACGTTCAGAATATCCTCATGGAGGTCGCGTTTCATTCGTTTTGGCATGATCACATCATCCTTCTTAAGCAAAGTGCTTACCACATTATAACAAGCCGCCGATTTGCCCGCAAGCCTTTTTCTCTCCCTTCAAATTATTAATATTGCATTTCAAATTGATTAATAATTTAACAACTATACAAAAATATTCTTGTACAGCTTTGCTTTTTCTTAGCCCGTTTAATTCTCGTTATGTTTTTCGTTACATATTGCCAAGTTTCGACATTTTATGTTATCTTATTAACGAACATTGACAATACATTCAATGTTTTGTATAGTTTTGTAAGGGCGCAAGCCCTTTACAAAAGCGACGCTGCTCAAGGGCAGAAAACTAACCCTCTCCCTCCCCCAACAATCGATGTGGGCTAGTACCGTCGCAAAACATAATGGAATGGAGGATCCTCCCATGGAAACCACTCAGAAAAAGGGTCTCTATCGCTGGGTTGTGCTGGCGGTGCTGGTTCTGGCCTTCACCACTACCTTCTTCAGCCGCTTCATCTGGTCTCCTCTGCTGTCCACTGCCGCTGGCGACATGAACATGAACATGGCTCAGGCCGGTTCTCTGATGTCTGCCTTCTACTTCGGCTATCTGGTTCTGCAGATCCCCGCCGGCATCATCGCTGACAAGGTTCGCACCGTGCGTCCCTGGCTGGCTGGCTTCGTTCTGCTGGTTGGCGTTATGACCTTCCTGATGCAGTACGCCACCGACTATGTTTCCGGTTACGCCATCCGCTTCATCGGCGGCTTCTTCGGCGGCATGATCATGGCTCTGTGCGCCCGCCTGCTGTCTAACTACTTCGCTGGCCCCGAGCGCGGCATCGCCTTCGGCATCCTGCTGGCTTCCCCCTCCATGGGCACCCTGCTGGCCAACCAGATCGGCCCCCGCATCCTGGTTGCTTCCGGCTGGCGTTCTGCCTTCGCTGTTTGCGCCTACATCATCGCGGCTGTTGCCGTGCTGGTGATGCTGGTTATCAAGGAGCCCAAGGTTGAAAAGGTCGCCGCTCCTGCCGCTAATGCTCCCAAGAGCAGCCTGCTGGACGGCGTGAAGAACTACTTCTCCAACGTTCAGATCGTTATCCTGTCTGTGGCTGGCTTCCTGTTCATGGCTGTGCCTCCCGGATATTCCACCTGGGCCAACAAGTTCATGACCGGCGGCTGCGCCCTGACCCCTGCTGAGGCTGGCAACATCGTAACCGTGTACGCCATCTTCTCCATCGTGGGCTCCATGTCTTCTGGCTTCATCGGCAAGAAGTTCAA
>JAFUPO010000306.1 GCA_017481185.1 Clostridia bacterium
ATGCCTCGGCGGCGCAAATCCAGCAGATCCTCAATGGTATTCTTGGTGCCTGGCAGCACAATCACATCGGCTTTCTCCAGCTCCTTAGCCGTTTGCGCATAGCGCACCCGCACCCCTGGCTGGAGCGCCAGGGCCTGAAAATCTGTAAAATTGGAAAGGTGCTTAAGCTTCACCACCGCCACGTCCAGAGCCCCTGGGCTGCCCGATCCCTCAAAGCGCCGGGTCATGCTGTCCTCGTCCTCCAATTCCACATTCATAAAGGGAACCACCCCCAGCACCGGTATGTGAATCAGCTCCTCCAGCATCCGCAGGCCTGGCTCCAGAATTTTTACATCCCCGCGAAATTTATTGATGATCACGCCCTTTACCCGGGCGCGCTCCTTTTCCGTCAGTAGCATCACCGTTCCCAGCAGCGACGCAAACACCCCGCCCGGGTCAATATCCCCCACCAGGATCACCGGCGCATCGGCTGCCTCCGCCATGGCCATGTTGACAATATCCCCTTCCCGCAGGTTGATCTCCGCCGGGCTGCCCGCCCCTTCGATCACCACGCAGTCCACCCCATCCTCCAGGTCGTTATAGATCTCCTTGATCCGCTGACGCAGCGCAGGCTTGTATTGGTGGTAGGCCATAGCCGTCATGGAGCCAATGGCCCGCCCCTCCAGGATCACCTGGCTGCGCCTGTCTCCCGTGGGCTTAAGCAGCACCGGATTCATGCGCACATCCGGCTCCATTCCGGCTGCCTGGGCCTGGGTGGCCTGGGCCCGGCCCATCTCCTTGCCGTCACGGGTCACAAAAGAATTCAGGGCCATGTTCTGGGCCTTGAATGGCGCCACTGTATATCCGTCCTGTTTCATGATGCGCAGCAGTGCTGCACAAAGAACGCTTTTGCCAACGGATGATGCCGTACCCTGGATCATCAGTGATTTACCTAGCATACAGAATCTCTCCCAACTCCCGAATCAGCCGCTCATTCTCTTCGTCTGTTTTTACTGCCAATCGCAGATAACCTCGGGGCAGCCCAAAGGAAGCGCAGGTGCGCACCAGGATGCCTCTCTTTTTCAGTTCAGCAGCGATCCCCTCCGCATCTATAGGCAGCTCTACCAGCAGAAAACTGCCTTGGGAAGGCGTTACCCGAATCCCCAGCCCTTGCAGCTTTTCTCTAAACCTCTCCCGCCGTCGGCGGTTAACAGCTGCATCCTGGGAAATTTCAGGCAGATGGTCCCCCAGCCGCCCGGCAATCTCCGCTGCCAAAGCGCTGATGGACCAAGGCAGCGCCCGGCGCGCCAGCTCTTCAATAGCTTCAGGATGCGCGCAAACATAGCCCAGCCGTATGCCGGGGATGCTTAAAATCTTGGTCAGGGAGCCCACCACTGCCAGGCCCGGCTTCACGTCCCTTCGCACGCTATGCTCCGGGCAATAGTCAATGAAGGCCTCATCCACAATCACCTCGCCGCCCTGGGCGGCGACTTTTTCATAGATCTCCAGCACCTGGCTTCTTGCCATTGCCAGCCCTGTAGGATTGTTGGGGTTGGCCAAAAAGACCGTGTCTCCCTTGCCGCAGCTGCCCTGCCAGGGCCTGCATTGACGGCCGTGAACCATGGCCCGCTGCTCATATTCTCCAAAGGTGGGCGGCGCAATATATACGCTCCCCTTAGATCTTTGCAGCACCAAATCGATAGCCGCAGCGCCCCCGGCTGTGGGGAGGATGCAGCGGGAAGCCGTGCCCGCATAGGCTGCCAGCCCCGCCCGGGCCTTTGCCATCGCCCGATCGGGATAATAGCGCACATTCTTTAGCCCATAGGCCATTGCCTCCAACACCCAGTCAGGGGGGCCTTCCGGGCGCAGATTAGCTGAAAAATCCAGCCACTGGGAGGGGCCCTCCCCCTGCCATACGTTTCCGCCGTGCCGCATTGCCATTCCTCCAAACAAAAAGCATCCCCCGGGCTTGGAGGATGCCTTGACAACGGGAACAGAAGCCTGTTCCCGTGGATACGCCTTTTCTCCTTGCCCAGAAAATCGTTCGCTTCCCAGCAAGGCAGGTCTCCTGACTGATCGGCGGGGTCTTCGCCCCTAAGCGCTGCGCCTTCTCAGACCCTTGTCCAATGGCAAATGCAGCAATCCTGACCGAAACACAGTAATGGCTGTTGCGCCGGAATCCCACCGGCTTCCCTTTTCACCCGAAAAACTCCCGGGCACCTTGCAGGTCTATTCACTTTATCAGCGCCATCATACCACGCCTATCTGTCTGCGTCAACAAAAACCCCGCCGAAATCGCTTCCGACGGGGCTTGTGACTCATCTCAATTACTTCTTGGCGAGCTTGCGCTGGAGCAGCTTTACAGCTTCCACCACGGGGATGACCACCAGGGCCAGCAGGATGGCCAGGAGGTATTCGGTCAGGCCCACGGGGGTGAAGCCGAAGGCGTTGGCCAGGAAGGGTACTTCCAGCACCAGGGTGGTGAGCAGCAGGCTGCCCACCATAGCCAGCCACAGAATCTTGTTGTGGCTGTGGAGGGTGAACACGCTCTTGCGCTGGCTGCGCAGGTTGAAGCTGTGGAAGATCTCGCACATACTCATGGTCAAAAAGGCCATGGTCATGCCGTGGTTGGAAACGCCCAAGGGCATAGCCAGGCGGCCCACCTCAAAGCTGTGGCCAATAATGTAGGACAGGATGGTGATCACGGTAATCAAAACGCCCTGATAGCCAATATCCACGGCCATGCCGCCTGCAAAGATGCCCTCCTTGGAGTCACGGGGCGGACGGCGCATGGTGTCAGGCTCAGCCCGCTCCATACCCAGGGCCAAGGCGGGGAAACAGTCGGTAATCAGGTTAATAAAGAGCAGATGCACGGGATTCAACAGCGTGAAGCCCAACAGCGTTGAGAAGAACACGCCCAGCACCTCGCTCATGTTGGAGGCCAAAAGGAACTGAATGGCCTTGCGGATATTGTCATAAATGCGGCGGCCCTCGCCCACAGCGGAAACGATGGTGGCAAAGTTATCGTCAGCCAGCACCATGTCAGCCACGTTCTTGGTCACGTCAGTGCCTGTGATGCCCATGCCCACGCCGATATCGGCGCTCTTAATGGAGGGGGCATCGTTCACGCCGTCGCCGGTCATGGCGGTGATGCAGCCATTCTTTTTCCAGGCATTGACGATGCGCACCTTGTGCTCGGGCTGCACGCGGGCGTATACGCCGTACTTCTTCACGGTTTCGCCCAGATCCTCGTCGCTGATGTCATCCAATTCAGCGCCGGTGATGGCCTGGCTGGCGTCGGTAATAATCCCCAGCTCCTTGGCGATGGCCACGGCGGTATCCTTGTGGTCGCCGGTGATCATCACCGCACGGATGCCAGCTGAGCGGCACTCCTCAATAGCAGCCTTTACCTCAGGC
>JAFUPO010000307.1 GCA_017481185.1 Clostridia bacterium
TCTGGTACATCCTTTTTGACCGCCTGTTAGTCGCCTGGGGAAAAGAAAACGCCCCAAGCCTGATGCTTGGGGCGGAGTCATTCCGCGGTACCACCCAGCTTGACGGCAAAAGCCGTCCACTCATTGGCCCTGTAACGGGGGCAGCCGCCCTGGCCTACATTATTTCGGCCGGGGATGCTCCGGGGTGATCCAAAGAGGCTGCTCCTGCCGGGCTTGCACCGCCCCCGGCTCGCTTCATAAGGAGGGGAGGCCCCTTCCGTCCCCATCATAGCGTATCGTACCTTACTATTATAATGCTTTTTGAAAAAAAGTAAAGTGGCAAAGAGGCGGTTTGGGGGAAGTTGTAAGTGATCATAACCAAGCTTCTTCGGGCAAATCGGCAAGGGCATGGATCAGATGGCGCAGCGGGGGAGGGCAGTTGTCCCTACGCCAGGCGATTCCCACATCAATGGGTGAATCCAGGTGCAGGGGAATAAAACGCAGTTGAGGATTGGGGATGGGGCGCTGGTTGCTGATAATTACGCCGCCGCTGGCAGCCAGGCGGGGAAGCAGCTGCACAAAGGTAAGGTGCCGGTCGCTGTCATCCATCTGTATGCCCAGCACATCCAGACGGCGGCTAATTTGCGCCAGAAAGCAGGTAAGGTCATCATACCGACGGATGGTTACATCCCGAAGCTGCGCAAGGGTTAGCTGCTTTTGGGATGCCAAAGGATGATCTTGCCGCATACAAACATAGCAGCGGTCATCAAAAAGCCGCCGCTTTTCAAACCGAGGATCTGCCAAGGCAGGCTGATCCAGATCTGTAAAAATCAGATCTACCTCTCCCCGCGAAAGCTGCTGCACATCCTCAGGGGGCCTAGACAGCTTGCAGGAGCTTAGAGGAGCGGAGCCTTCGGGCATGAGCTGCATAACCATCAGAAAGGAGCGGCACTGCCCCTGGAGCATCATTTCGGGAAAGCCGATGGTGATTTCGCGGGCTGGTAAATATTGCATCATCTGCTGCCGAGCGGCTTCCATGGCCTGGCAGATCCCCTGCGCCTCTGGCAAAAAAGCCTTGCCAGCAGGGGTGAGGGTGGCCTGAAAGTTTCGACGGGCAAAGAGCCTAACGCCAAGCTCCTCCTCCAGGGTTTGCACCCGATAGCTTAAAGTGGGCTGGGATAGGTACAACGCTTGCGCCGCCCGTGAGTAGCTTCCGCAGCGCACGATGGCCAGAAAGGTCTCCAGCTGGTTCTCGTTCATAGTGTCACCTCTCTTGCAGTATACCATAGAATTTTTCAATAACAATTAAAATTCTTTCAATTTGATAGGCGCATTGGATTTCGATATAATAATTGTTGAAATTTTAACTATTGAAAGGAGATCCATCCCATGAAAAAGATTGCCCTGATCCTGGCCTGCCTGCTGGCTATGACCGTGTCCGTTGCCCTGGCTGAACAAGTGGACACCTATACCAGCGCCTCTCTGACCAAGAGCTATGTCACCGGTGAGGAAGCTGCTGAGCTGGCCAAGGTACTCACTGCCTCCGGCGCTGACATTGCTACCACCAAGCAGGCTTCCGAGCCCGGCTATGAGAAGATGTATGGCGCTCACGTGAATGTGATCACCGTGAATCCCGACGGCTGCCCTGGTATGTCCACCATTGGCTACTGGCGCTATGTGGATAACCGCGAAGGCGGCGCCGACGTGGTCATCTCCGCTGGCGACTGGCAGTACACCCGCCCTGGCACCGGCGCTGAGCAGGGGGTTTTCCAGCTGACCGATGGCCAGAACGCCCGCAACCTGCTGGCTGAGGATGCCCGCTGCACCATTCAGATCACCGTTGAAAAGACCAACTATCTGATCCACCTGGATGTGGTTGAAGTGTTTGCTCAGGCGTTTGATCAGGCTGCCTATGATGCCGGCGAGTTCGCCACTGGCTACTCCGGCGCTGACCGCCAGGCCACTTCCTACTACTATGTGACCAATGTGCTGAGCATCGAAAAGACCAACGCGCTGATGTTCTAATACCTTTCGCAAATCAGAAAGGCCCCACGCTCCAACTAGGAGCGCGGGGCCTATTTAATTTGTGCGGAGCGGGTAGACGGGCAATAGCCTGCAAGCTCTTATTGGCGCAGCGCCTGCGTTTTATGAGCAAAGGTATTAGCATAGCTTCAATGAGGCAGCGGCAAGGGTTCACTGTTTTGTTCTTAAAAAATGAGCTTGCCGCCACATGGAAAGCAAACACAAAAAGGGCGCTGTGCAAGCACAGCGCCCTTGATACCAAAGGTGAAGATTATTCGATGGTAGCGTAGTTCCAGACGATGTCGCCGGTGGGCAGCACAGCCAGGTTCTTCACAGAGGGCTTCACCATGGTGGGGTTGGTGTAGTAGTACATGGGAGCCACAGCGCCGGTAGCCATCAGGATCTTCTCAGCCTCAGCGCACAGTTCGGCACGCTTGGCGCCATCGGCTTCGACCTTGATCTTGGCGATCAGAGAATCGTAGGCCTCGGCCCAGGTCTGGTCATTGTTCCAGCCCCAGTAAGCGCCCAGACCGGCATCCTTGGTGTTCTCGGTGTTGCGGGTGTAGTCGCCCAGACCCTGGCCCAGACGAGGATAGTTGTTGCCGGAGTAGCTGGCGAAGATCTCCAGGAAGTTCACGCAGTCGTTGAAGTCAGCAACCCAACCCATACGGGAGGACTCAGCATCGCCGTTGCCCAGCTTGGTCTGCAGGGTAGCCCAAGCTTCGGTGGAGATGGTGGCCTGGATGCCGAAGCCAGCCCAGGTCTCCTGCACGTACTGCATGATGGCAGAGTTGGCAGCAGACTGGTTGAAGGCGAACTCGAAGCCAGGCATATTGGTGAAGGTCAGGTTGCCTTCAGCCAGGGAGCCGGTGTACTCGTACAGACCCATCAGGATCTCAGCAGCCTTAACCTGATCCTCGGTGTAGGTGGGATACTCTTCAGAGTAGGTAGAGGTGCCGGTGTACCA
>JAFUPO010000308.1 GCA_017481185.1 Clostridia bacterium
AGGCGACCATCAACGCCGGGGTGGACAGCGTGCACCTGTGCTGGGATAAGCCCTGCGAAAGCTGCCCGGCCACCTATGAGGCCCATAACCTGTCCGATGCCGCATCCTTTATCTTAAAATAAATGAAGTTTTTTGAAAGGAGAGCGCGAGAGGGAAATCTTTTTTTCAAAAAAGTTTCCCTCTCGCACTAACCATGAAAATTGCGCTTTTGACCTTCCTGAACAATTACAATTACGGCTCTACCCTGCAGGCCTACGCTTTGCAGGAGGCGGTGAAGGGCCTGGGCCATGAAGCGGAGCATTTGAACTATGCCCCCAGCCAAAGGGAAAAGGTGAAGAACCTGCTGCTCTCAGGCAATTCCCCCCGGCTGATCTTGGAGGGGCTGCGCCGCAGAGCAGGCTGGGACGCGGGCAAAAATGAGGCCATCCGCGCCTTTCAGGCAAAGCACCTGAATAAGACCGGGCCCCTGGCCGATTCTGCCGCCCTGAAAAAGGCTGTTGCCGCATCAAGCCTGCTGCTGGTAGGCAGCGACCAGATCTGGAACCCCATCTGGCTCAACCCGGTTTACTTCGGTGCTTTTACGGATAAGCCCAAAGCCGCCTACGCCCCCAGCCTGGGGGTGGGCGTTCTGCCTGCAAAAAAGGCCAAGCGCATGAAAAAGTGGCTGATGGCTTTCAGCTATCTTTCCTGCCGTGAGGAGAAGGGGGCTGCGGCTATCCGTGAGCTTACGGGCCGCGAATGTCCCGCCCTGTGCGACCCGGTGTGCCTGATGACCGGGGATCAGTGGCGAGCCCTGACCCCGCCCCTGGCAAGGGAAAAGCCCTATCTGTTGGCCTATTTGTTGGGGGATCGGCCGGATTACAGCGAAAAGGTCATCGCTCTAGCCGAAAAGCTGGGCCTGGAGCCGGTGGTGCTGCCCATTACAGCTCAGAGCCGCCAGTGGCCTGTGCAGTTTCTGGAAGGCCTGGGGCCCGAGGGCTTTGTGGCGGCGGTGCAGGGGGCAGCCCATGTAATCACCGATAGCTTTCACATGACCGCCTTTTGCGCGCTGTTGGAACGGCCCATAACCATCCTTAAACGGGATGACCCTCAAAGCGCCCAATCGAAAAACGGGCGGATCAACAACTTTCTGCTTCAGACCGGGCTGAACCCCGAAAGCCCCGACTGGCCTGCGGTGCGCACTCATTTGGATGAGATGCGCCTATCAGGCTTAAAGGCTTTAGCAGAGGCTTTAAATCCATAAACCTTTGGGAGTTCTTTAAGAACTCCCTTTTTCCACGTCTATTGGTTGACAATCCCCCTAGGAGCGTTGTAAAATAATTAGTTGTTTGTATTTTATGAGGATCTTGGAGGAGGTACCCTATGCTGCCAGCACCCGGCACCCCAGAATTTAAAAATATGCTTCATCAGGAAGTGCGCAAGAGGCGAACTTTTGCCATTATCAGCCACCCTGACGCAGGTAAAACCACCCTGACCGAAAAGCTTTTGCTTTACGGCGGGGCTATCCGGCAGGCAGGCAGCGTCAAGGCCCGCAAGGCGGAGCGCCATGCCACCTCCGACTGGATGGAGATTGAAAAGCAGCGCGGCATTTCCGTTACCTCCAGCGCCATGCAGTTTGAGTTCAACGGCTGCCGCATCAATATATTGGATACCCCCGGCCACCAGGACTTCTCCGAAGACACCTACCGCGTGCTGGTGGCTGCCGACGCCGCCGTGATGCTTATCTACGCCGCCAAGGGCGTTGAGGCTCAGACCATTAAGCTGTTCAAGGTCTGCCGGATGCGCAACATTCCCATCTTTACCTTTGTGAACAAGATGGACCGGGCCAGCAAGGATCCCTTTGAGCTGATTGAAGAGTTGGAGCAGGTGCTTGGCATCCGTTCCTGCCCCATTAACTGGCCCATCGGCGTGGATGGCGACTTCCAGGGCGTTTATCACCGGGATACCAAGTGCGTGGAGCTCTACGCTGGCGGCGACCATGGCAAAACCATGGTGCAAAAGCAGGTGATTCCCATCGATGACCCTGAACTGGAAAAGGTGCTTGACAAGCATTATCGCAGCCGTCTGGCCGAAGAAATTGAACTCTTGGACGAGGCTGGCGACGCCTTCGACCTGGAACTGGTGCAAAAGGGCGAACTGACCCCCCTGTTCTTCGGCTCTGCTGTGACCAACTTTGGCGTGGAGCCCTTCCTGGAGCGGTTTTTGCAGTATACGCCCCCGCCCCTTTCCCGCATGAGCGATCAGGGGGAAGTGACCCCCGAGGAGCCCTTCTTTTCCGGCTTTATTTTCAAGATTCAGGCTAACATGAACCCGGCCCATCGAGACCGGCTGGCCTTCCTTCGCATTGTGTCCGGCGCGTTCCAGAAGGGCATGACCGTGTGGCACTCCGGCTCCAATAAGGAGATTATGCTCAAGCAGCCCCAGCAATTCATGGCCGACGAGCGGGAAGCTGTTGAGGAAGCCTGGGCGGGGGACATTATCGGCATGTTCGACCCCGGCATCTTTCACATTGGCGATACCCTGACCCTTGGCAAAAAGCTGCGCTTTGAAAACATCCCCGTGTTCGCCCCTGAGCACTTTATGCGGGTGCGGCCCTTGGACAGCATGAAGCGCAAGCAGTTTGTGAAGGGCGTGACCCAGCTTTCAGAGGAAGGCGCTATTCAGACCTTCACCCGCACCGAGACCGGCCGTGAGGAGTTCATCGTGGGCGTGGTGGGCGTTCTCCAGTTTGAAGTGCTGGAGTACCGCCTAAAGACCGAGTATCAGGCGCAGATCGTGATGGAAAGTATGCCCTTCCACTATGTGCGCTGGGTGGTGAAGACCCCCAAGCCTGTTGAAGATCTGAAGCTGACCTCCACCTCCGGCCGCGGCAAGGATCAGGACGGCCTGGATGTTTTGCTCTTTGAAAACGAGTGGTCCATCCGCCTGGCCTGCGAAAACAACCCCGGCCTGGAGCTGACCGATACGTTGAGAAGGTAAACGGGGCTTTTGCGAGAAAACTTTTCTTTTGCAAAAGAAAAGTCTTCTCGCGCTCTTTCAAAAGAAAACCGTTTTTTGTAGGGGCGGATTCCATATCCGCCCGTGTCCCAATAGTAAGGAGATATGAGTATGGTACGTGAAGATATTCGCAACATTGCTATCATCGCCCACGTTGACCACGGCAAGACCACCCTGGTGGATCAGCTTTTGAAGCAGGGCGGCATCTACCGCGAGAATCAGCAGACCGTGGACCGCGTCATGGACTCCAACGATCTGGAGCGTGAGCGCGGCATTACCATTCTGGCCAAGAATACGGCTGTGCATTATAAAAACGCCAAGATCAACATTGTGGACACCCCCGGCCACGCCGACTTTGGCGGCGAGGTGGAGCGCGTTTTGAAAATGGTGGATGGCGTTTTGCTGCTGGTGGACTCCTTTGAGGGCCCCATGCCCCAGACCCGCTTCGTTTTGAAGAAGGCGCTTGAATTGAAGCTGAAGGTTCTGATCGTGATCAACAAAATTGACCGGCCCGACGCCCGCTGCGACGAAGTAGTGAACGAGATCCTGGATCTGCTCATCGACCTGGAGGCTGACGAGGCTACCATTGAGAACCCCATCCTCTACGTGTCCGCCCGCAAGGGTACGGCCACCCTGGATCTGGAAAAGCCCGGCGAGAACCTTTTGCCCCTCTTTGACGCCATTATGGAGTACATTCCCGCCCCCCAGGGCGAAATGGAAGGCCCTGCCCAGGTGCTGATCTCCACCATTGACTACAACGAGTATGTGGGCCGCATCGGCGTGGGCCGCATCACCCGGGGCACCATCAAGGAAGGCACCATGGTGGTTCACGCCAACGACCAGACCGGCAACATCTCCGCCCCCTGGCGGCTGGCGGGCCTGTTCCAGTACGATGGCCTCAAGCGCGTGCCTGCCAAGGAAGTGAGCATGGGCGACATCGTGGCTGTGTGCGGCATGGAGGAGCTCTCCATCGGCGATACGGTGTGCGATCCCGCCTGCCCGGATCCCCTGCCCTTTGTGAAGATCTCCGAACCCACCGTGTCCATGACCTTCTCGGTTAACGACAGCCCCTTTGCCGGCAAGGAAGGCACTTATGTCACCAGCCGTCATCTGCGGGCCCGCTTGATGCGCGAATTGCAGACCGACGTTTCCCTTAGGGTATTGGAGACCCAGTCTACCGAGGCCTTTGAGGTATGCGGCCGGGGCGAATTGCACCTGTCCATCCTGATCGAAAATATGCGCCGTCAGGGCTATGAATTCCAGGTATCCAAGCCCCAGGTGCTCTATCAGGAAATCGACGGCGTGCAGTGCGAGCCTATTGAGCGCCTGGTGGTGGATGTACCCCAGCCCTATGCAGGCGCGGTGATTGAAAAGATCGGCCGCCGCCGGGGCGTATTGGAGAGCATGAACGGCCTGGATCGGGTGCGCCTGGAGTTCCTAGTGCCCTCCCGTGGCCTGTTTGGCTATCGCAGTGAATTTATGACCGATACCCGGGGCGAGGGCATTATGTCCAGCGTATTTGAGCGTTACGAGCATGTGAAGGGCGAGATCCCCCACCGCAACTCCGGTGCGCTGGTGTGCCATGAAAGCGGCCTGAGCACTGCCTACGGCCTGTTCTATGCTCAGGAGCGTGGCAGCCTGTTTGTGGGCGCAGGCCAGCCGGTGTATGCGGGCATGATCTGCGGCCAGAACGCCCGGCCCGATGACCTGGTGGTGAACATCTGCAAGCAGAAGCACGTGACCAATATGCGCAACGCCTCCGCCTCTGAGGATGCCATGCGTTTGATTTCCGTCCATCCCCTGACCTTGGAGGAGTGCATGGAGTTCATTGACGATGATGAACTGCTGGAGATCACCCCCAAGTCACTGCGTATGCGCAAGCGCATCCTGGCCCACGACCTGCGGGCCAAGGCCATGAAGAAGTAAAAACGTAATATTATGCGAGAGAGGGTATTTCTTTTAGAGAAATACCCTCTCTCACGCTCTCCCCCAAAGAAAACCTATTTGAAACAGCGCCGAACGAGGTGCGTTTTCAGCTGCTGCGGGCATAAAAGCATCATCCGCTACCCCATCCTAGGGTAGGGGTGATGAAATGTTCATTTCAGATAAGCAGTACCGGGCCTTTGCCTGGGGGATCGGTCTTGGAATTTACGGGTGCATGGGCGGGCAATTGTTTCTGCTGGGGCGGATGGGGCTCCTCTCCCCCGCCACAGCGCTGCCCCTGCACCTGTGCAGCTTTTGCGGGGCCATCGCCCTGCCGGTGCTGGTCAACAGGCATCAATCGGGATGGGAGTTTCTTTTGCTGCTGGGGCTGCCCGGGGCGCTTGGAGCGCTGCTTTTTCCCAGTATTCTTCAATGCCCTTGGCAGAGGTGGATGGACTTTTTCTTTATGGGCCTTCACACCCTGCTGGTCATAGCTGCCCTTTTGCCCCTCCTGGCCGGGATGCGCCCCCGCCCTCAGCCTTGGGGCGTATTGCTTTGGGGCAACGGGCTGGTGCTCATGGCCCTGGCAGCCAATGACCTTTTTCGCGCGAACTTTTTATTTTTGCAATCAGCCCCTTGGGAAACGCCTCTGGTATTCTTTCACCAGTGGGGTCCCTGGGGGTATCTGCTTTGGCTGGAGGCTCTGGCAGTGCTGATTGTTTTGCTGGCGGGGCTGATGATAAAATCAGGCCTAAAACCTGCAATTGGAAAAAGGAAAAACCGTGCGGGCGTCGAACCTTAATGAAATGTAACTTTTATATGATAACGGAGGATGATCCCTATGGCAAAAACAACCTACAAACGCAAGAAAGATCGTACCAAGCTGTATGGGTACATTTTTTGCGGCCTTGTTGTGGCTCTAGTTGTTGTCATCATTGCGCAAATGCTTCTGCCCCAGCCCGCTGCCGTGACCAATACGGAGCTGTACATCACCGAGGATGGCCATGTGCATATGGCAGACGGCTCTCATATCGGCACCTATGAAGAGATGTTCGGTGAGGCGGCCTATGAGGTCACTGAGGATGGCCACGTCCACACTGCTGACGGCGTCCATCTAGGCACCTATTTGCCCACCACCGCTGCTGACGCCACCACTGAAGCTGCTGAATAATCTGGGTTAACTAGCGCGAGAGGGCCTTTCTTTTAAGAAAGGCCCTCTCGCGTTATTCAATTCAGGGCAGGCGCTCCAGGGGTGGAAGCTCCCCATCGCAAGTGACGCGGATGGAGGCGATCACCGGGGGATTGAGGGGATGATTCCAGGTTTCGGGGCCGGAGGTTTCCATGTTGGCAATAGCATCCAGCACATCCCAGCCCGTGAGCATATAGCCAAAGGAGGCGTAGCGGCCATCCAGCTTGTGAGCATCCTTGTGAACCACAAAGAACTGAGTGCCCGCTGTGTCAAAGGCATCGTCCCGGGCCATAGAGATAGCGCCCCGGCGGTGATCCAGGCCGGTATCCACGCCGTTTTCCTTAAACTCGCCCTTGATGTGAAAGCCGCTGTCGGTCATGATGTCGTTATCCGGCGAGCCGCCCTGGATAACGTAATCCTTCACGATGCGGCAAAACTGCAGCCCGTCAAAGAAGCCGCGGTTGGCCTCGTAGGCAAAATTGCTGACGGTGATGGGCGCTTTTTCAGGGAAAAGCTCGAAGGTCATCACGCCGCCGTCAGCCATGGTAATGGTGCAGTGAGTCATGGGGGATCCTCCTGATAAAAATGGGTTTACCTTACAGGTAAACCCATTTGTTTTTCGGGGATGCAATGAAGGGGCACAGTCCCTTCATTTTAAATCGTATCGCGTGGCTTTGCCGCGCGGGCGGGGAGTTTAGCTCCACAAAATTGTGGAGCTAAACATTCCTCAGCCCTCTCATCAAAGTGCCATATTCTATGGCACTTTGATGATACCCGCAGGGTTTATTCGGCCACGTAAGCGGTCTTGAAGAACAGGCTGTTGGAAGCGGTGACATAGTAGCCCTGCACGTTCTTGTGCATGAGCATCATGTTGCTCTTGTAGTACAGGGGCAGCACGGGATAGTCAACGCTGACCAGCGCCTCAGCCTCGCGCATAAGATCCATGGCAGCCTTGGCGTCGCTCATGGCAGCAGCCTGCTCCACCATCTTGTCATACTCGGGGTTGGAGTAGAACACATTGTTGTTCACATCGCCAGTCTTCAAAAGGGGCAGGAAGGTCATGGGATGAATATAGTCGCCGCTCCAGCCCATGGCAGCGATGTCGTAGTTGCCAGCCAGCACATCCGCATAGAAGACGCCCCAGTCAGCATTGGAGATCTTCACGGTGATGCCCAGGTTCTCTTCGAACATGGCGGCCAGCGCTTCAACGATCTTCTTCACAGTATCATCAGAGTAGTAGGACAGGGTGATCTCGGGGAAGCCCTCGCCACCCGGATAGCCAGCCTCAGCCAGAGCGGCCTGAGCAGCCTCGGGATCAGCTTCTTCAGACAGGCCGAAGTTGTCGCGGCCATCCACGAAGTCCTCGCCATCCAGCACATAGCCGGGGCTGATGAAGGAGAAGGCGGGCTCAGCATCGGTCTGCACCACGTCTTCGATCAGAGCGATACGGTCAACAGCCAGGCAGAAGGCCTTGCGAACCAGGGGGTTATCGAAGGGAGCCTTGGCGCAGTTGAAGTCATAGTATACGGTGCCGTAGGAGGGGCTGACCACCACGCCGGCGTCATCCGCCTTCAGGCGGGCGTAGTCGCTGGTGGGGATGTTGCGCATACCGTCGATCTCGTTGTTTTCGTAGGCCATCAAAGAGGTGCCCAGATCGAAGATATAACGGAAGGTGATCTTATCCAGCTTTACCTTATCAGCATCGTAGTAGTTGGGGTTCTTCACCAGCACGATGCTCTCGCCCATGTTCATTTCAGACACCATGAAGGGGCCGTTGGAAACATAGGCAGCGGCAGAAGCAGTCCACTGGTCGCCATTGGCTTCCACGGTGGCCTTCTGCACGGGGCTGAAGGTGTACATGGTCAGAATATCCAGATAGTAGGAGGTGGGCTGCTTCAGGGTCAGCACCAGGGTCCGCTCGTCGGGAGCCTTCACGCCCACAGCGTCAAAGTCCACCTTGCCATCATAGTACTCCTGAGCGCCCACGATGTAATCGGTGGCCAGGTTCAGGTACTTGGCAGCGGTTTCAGGGGTCAGGATGCGCTGGATGGTGTACACATAGTCCTCAGCGGTATGGGGGGTGCCGTCGGACCACTTGAGGCCTTCGCGCAGGGTGAAGGTGTAGGTGCAGCCATCCTCAGAGAGGGTGTAGGATTCGGCTTCGCCGGGGATTACCGTGCCATCGGTGGTGGAGTTGGTCATCAGGCCTTCAAAGCAGTTGACCAGGAAGGGAGAAGCGAAGGAGTTGTTGGTCACGTTGGGGTCGATACCGTCGGGCTCGTTGGCCAGGGCGAATACGATCTCCTGAGCAGGCTCGGCCTGGGCGACAACGGCCATGGACAGGGTCATCATCACGACCAGCATGAGGCTAAGAAACTTCTTCATGTACAGGTTCCTCCTTACAAAATTTATTGAAAGGCAATAGGCGCCTAACAAACGAGGGATCAGGGATTGACCTGGTGGCAGGCCACGCAGTGGCCGCCGCCCACGTCCTTCAAAAGGGGCGTTTCCTCCTTGCAGCGAGAGGTTGCATAGGGGCAACGGGTGTGGAAACGGCAGCCCGCCGGGGGAGCGATGGGGCTGGGCAAATCACCTGCCAGGCCTACGGAATCCTTCTGCTGGGCCAAGCGGGGATCCGGGATGGGAATGGAGGCCAAAAGGCCCTGGGTATAGGGGTGCAGGGGGTGGGCGTAGATCTCATCCGCCGGGCAGGTCTCCACCAATTGACCCAGATACATAACGCCCACCTCATCAGAGACGTAGCGAACCATGGAAAGGTCATGGGCAATAAACAGGTAGGTGAGGCCCTGCTCCTGTTGGAACTGGCGGAGCATATTTACGATCTGCGCCTGGATGGATACGTCCAGGGCGGAGATGGGCTCGTCACAGATGACCAATTCGGGCTTTAAGATCAGCGCCCGGGCGATGCCCACCCGCTGGCGCTGGCCGCCGGAGAACTCATGGGCATATCGCCCGGCGTGCTCACGGTTAAGGCCCACGCTGTTAAGCATCTCGTTAATCATCTCCGTTTCCTCCCTTTTATTGGAGCAAACGTGATGGGCCCTAAGGGGTTCAGCAATGATGTCATGCACCGTCATGCGGGCGTTGAGGGAGGCGTAGGGATCCTGAAAGATCATCTGCATCTTGCGCCGGTAGGGCAAAAGCTCCTTCTGGGAAAGGGTGGTAATGTCCGTTCCATCCAGGGTGATCTTCCCCGAGGTGGGGTCATAGATGCGGATGATGGTGCGGGCGCAGGAGGACTTGCCGCAGCCGGACTCCCCTACCAGGCCCAAGGTTTTCCCCCTGGGGATCTGGAAGGATACATTGTCCACCGCGTGAACCACCTTGCCGCTGCGGCCGCTGCCTACAGGAAAGTGCTTGGTCAGTCCCTCCACCTTCAAGAGGGGCGCTTCCTTCATGATCTCGCTCATACAGAAGCCTCCTTTCCTTGCTTGAAGGGGTTGCCCTCTACAGGGGCGTCCTCCGTCAGCAGCCAGCACATGGATCGATGATCCTCACCGATCTGCACATAAGGAGGCATCTCCTCCAAGCAGATGCGGCAGGCGTGGGGGCAGCGGGGGGCGAAGGGGCACCCCTTGGGGGGATTGAGCATATCCGGCGGTGAGCCGGGGATGGGCTTCAAAAGCTTGCTCTTATCCTGGTGCAGGCCGGGAATGGAGGCAATCAGGCCTGCCGTATAGGGATGCTTGGGGTTTTCAAAGATGTCGTAAATGCTTGCTTCCTCCATAATGAGGCCGCCGTACATCACCAAAACGCGGCTGCACAACTCCGCCACCACGCCCAGATCGTGGGTGATAAACATGATGCTCATGCCAATCTCCTTCTGGAGGCTGCGCATGAGTTTGAGAATCTGGTCCTGGATGGATACGTCCAAGGCAGTGGTGGGCTCGTCAGCAATGAGCAGGCCGG
>JAFUPO010000309.1 GCA_017481185.1 Clostridia bacterium
GGCGCTACTGGTGAAATCGCCATGTTCACCGGCACCATCGGCGGCTACGGCCGTGTGCTGGCTGCTGTGCGCAGCGCCAAGGGCGAGGATGCTATGAGCCCCTTTGCCCTGGTTCCCTACCCCGGTGTGACCAAGGAAGCCACCAACCCCGGCCTGCCCGCTACCGGCACCGGCTACTTCCTCATTGACAACGGCAACCCCGACGCCACCAAGGGCGCTATTGAGTTCATGCACTTCATCGCTCAGGATGAGTACTACACAGGCTGGCTGAAGCAGACTGGCTATATGCCCATCTCTGCCAAGACCCTGGAAGATGAGAACTACACCACCTTCATTGACGAAGACCGTCCTGAGTGCTGGTATTTGATCAACCTGGCTGGCTCTCGTCCCGGCGGCACTCCCTATCCCGTTAACACCATTGACACCGAGTGGAAGGACGCCTGGATTGGCTGCATGGAAAAGGTTTGCGCCGATACCAGCTATGATGTAACCCAGGCTGTGGAAGAGCTGAACATTGAATGTCAGGATGCGCTGGATATTTGGCTCATGTCTAACGGCTACTGATCGTTTTAATCTCCATTCTTAAACTGGCAGGCGCTCGAAAGAGCGCCTGCCACACTCCTTGAAAGGAGCTGTACCATGGAGGATAGAATTCTAATCGACGCAGCGTTGCCCCAATGGAAGGGTAATCTGCATATGCACTCCCATCGTTCTCCTGATAGCCCGACAGATTACCATGAGGCGCTCAACGAGTACAAGGCTCGCGGTTTTCAGTTCTGTCTGATGAGCGACCATGAAGCCTATTGGGATTCCGACGAAATGAACAGCAGCGATTTCATCGTGCTTTCAGGCGTGGAAAGCGCCTTTTACCGCAACCAAACCCGCCCCTATATGCTCAATGCCCAGGATTTGACCTCTATGCACCTGAACATGATCCGTCATCCTGATCTGCCAGCCAAAATTCCGCCCTATCATCATGATGAGATCATTCCCCGGCCTATTGATTACGGCCTGGATTCGTGGAATCAGGCCATTGAGCGCTATAAACAGATGGGGCACATCGTGATGCTCAATCACCCCTCCTGGTCTCGCCTGACCCCCGAAATGATGCTGGGCATACAGGGCTGCTTCGCCTTTGAGGTGATCAATACCGGCTGTGTTAAAGAGGTCGGCTGCCCCACCGACGAATTCTACTGGGATTATTGCCTCCAGCGTGGAAAGCGATTCTTTGCCGTTGCCGGCGACGACACCCATTTCTACGGCGATGACTATGCCACTTGCGGCGGCTCCTTTAACATGGTCTGCGCTCCTCAGCTGGACGCAGCCTCCATTGTTCGCAGCCTGGAGAGCGGTAACTTCTATCCCTCCACCGGCCCTATCATTTACGAAATGCGTATCGAGGCCGGAAAGCTGCGTATGCGCTTCAGCCCGGCACGATCCGTGCGGGTGGTTTCCTGCCCCGGCTTCGGCGCTGCCAAAACGCTGCGGCCCGGTCATACCTTTACAGCGTACGAATGGCCTGTGAAGGAGTCCCTACGCTACTTCCGGGTTGAGGTTGAGGACGACAATGGCGGTATCGCCTGGTCTCAGCCTATCTTTACGGAAGACTTGCTGGCAGAGCCCCGTTATATCCACAACCACAGATAACGAAAGCGAGGCTGCGCTGTCTATGGCCATCCAAGCCGTCATGTTCGACTTTAACGGCACTCTTTTTGCCGATTCACAGCTCCATATTCGTGCGTTTGATGAATTCTGCCATAAGCATTTAAACCGCTCCCTTTATCCGGGCGAGTTTGACGCGCATATACTGGGCGGCACCAATAAGCTCGTCATGGAATACCTGTTTGGTCGGCCTATGGATCCAGAAGAAGCAGAAGCCCTGGGCAAAGAGAAAGAAGCCCTCTACCGCTCTTACATCACCGAGGACATGACCCTTGTCAAAGGCGCTGAACGCCTCTTTGATGAATTAGCCCAGGCTGGGCTGCCCATGGCCATCGTTTCCGCAACGCCCAGGTCAAACGCGGAGTTCTACCAATCTTTTTTCAAGCTTGATCGCTGGTTTACACCGGAGCAATTCGTTTATCTGACGCCAGACATACAAGGCAAGCCAGCCCCTGACCTGTATTTAAGAGGCGCTTCACTGCTGGGCGTCAATCCTTCCCAATGCCTGGTGTTTGAGGATTCGCCCGTTGGCATCCTGGCCGCTCAAAAGGCAGGAGCTGCATACATTGCAGCCATTGAGCCAGCGAGCGGTCCGCCAGAAGGTGTGCATCCCGATGTTTTTCTGCCTGATTTTGACGCTTTTGATCGAACGCTCCTAAAGTCCCTGTAGTCAGCATTGCCCCCTGCACCCATTGGGCTGGTGCAGGGGGTATTTTTATGGGCTGTGGGCGAATAAACGTTTGCTTTTATACCATGTCTTTGCTATAATCATAGCATCACAGATAGAGGTGAGGATCCATGACCGTTGAGCAATTGGTGGATGTACTCAAACGAGATAATCTGTTTATGGAAAAGGTCACCCGTTGGGAAACCCTTCCTGCCAGCCAGGCCCAATATGCGCCCTTTCCCCCAGGCTTTGATCAGCGCCTTCGGGAGGCCTTGGCGCGCCATGGCGTTCATCAGCTGTATACCCACCAGGCCCAGAGCTATCAAGCCATTCAGCAGGGCAAGGATGTGGTGGTCGTGACCCCCACCGCCTCTGGCAAAACCCTTTGCTATAATCTGCCGGTGCTGACCCAAATCCTCACGGATTCAGATTCACGAGCCCTATACCTCTTCCCCACCAAAGCCCTTTCGGCTGACCAGGTGGCAGAACTCTACGAGTTGATTCAGCTCATGGGGGTAGATATCAAATCTTATACCTATGATGGGGATACCCCTGGGGCCGCTCGCCGGGCGGTACGCCAGGCCGGGCATATTGTGGTCACCAATCCGGATATGCTCCACAGCGGTATTCTGCCCCAGCACACCAAATGGGTAAAGCTTTTTGAAAACCTGAAATATATCGTGATCGATGAGATCCACACCTATCGAGGCGTATTCGGCAGCAACCTGGCCAATGTTTTAAGGCGGCTGATGCGCCTGTGCGCCTTTTATGGCAGCCATCCCCAGTTTATCCTGTGCAGCGCCACCATTGCAAACCCTCAGGAGCTGGCCGAAACGCTTATTGGCCGCCCGGTGACCCTGATTGACAATAACGGCGCACCCTCTGGCGAGCGGCATTTTGTGTTTTATAACCCGCCGGTGGTGAATGAGCAGCTGGGGATCCGCCGGGGTGTGGTGCCGGAAACCCGCCGCATTGCTGAAATGCTTTTCAAATGCGGTATTCAGTCCATCACCTTTGCCAAGAGCCGTTTGCAGGTGGAAGTGCTCACCCGTTATTTAAAGGATCTAGCAAAGGATCCTCTGGGCAATTCTGGCCGGGTGCGAGGCTACCGGGGCGGCTATCTGCCCTCTGAGCGCAGGGCTATTGAACAAGGCTTGCGCGCCGGAAAAGTGGATGCGGTGATCTCCACCAATGCGCTGGAGTTGGGCATTGACATCGGTGCTCTGGATGCTTGCGTGCTCTGCGGCTATCCCGGCACCATTGCCAGCGCCTGGCAGCAGGCAGGCCGTGCAGGCCGCCGCCGGGGCTCCTCCATTGTGTTTTTTGTAGCCTCCTCTGCTGCGCTGGATCAGTACATCGTCAGCCACCCGGACTACTTCCTCCACCAGTCGCCGGAGCATGCTCTTTTGAATCCTGATAATCTCTACGTGCTCCTGAGCCATTTCAAATGCGCCGCCTATGAGCTGCCCTTTGATGATGGCGAGGCCTTGGGCAATGTGGCATCCACCCAAGAATTGCTGGATTACCTCACCGACAGCCACATCCTACGCCATGTGGAGGGCCGCTATCATTGGATGGCGGAGGACTTTCCTGCCTCTGAGATTTCGCTGCGTTCGGCGGCTGCGGAGAATTTTATTATCATTGACACCACCAATGCCGCCCATCACCGGGTGGTGGGCGAAATGGATCGTTATACCGTTCCCATGCTTCTGCACGAAAACGCCATCTATATGCACGAGGGGCAGCAGTATCAGGTGGAGAAGCTGGACTTTGAGGCCTGCAAGGCTTTCATCCGCCAGGTGGATGTGGACTATTATACCGACGCAGACCTGAATGTAAGCCTGAGCCATTTGGATGTGGAGGAGGCCCGCCAGCCCAACGAGAGCCCCGGCCGCGCCCTGGGCGAGGTGAAGGTCACAACCCTTGTCAAGATGTTCAAAAAGATGAAGCTGGACACCCACGAAAACCTGGGCTTTGGCCATGTGATGCTTCCCGAAATGGATATGCATACCACCGCCATGTGGTGGATGCTGCCTGATTCCTTCCTGGAGCGATACAACAAGGATGAATTGCAGGGCGGTATGCTGGGGGTGGCCAACCTTTTGCGCATTGCCGCGCCCCTTTACCTCATGTGCTCGCCTCGGGATGTGGCGGTGATCTACCAAGTGAAGGGGGCCTTTACCGATCACCCAACCCTGTTTCTCTATGACAACTGCCCTGGCGGCGTAGGCCTGGCCCAGAAGGCCTATGGCTCCCAGCGGCTGATTCTTGAACATTGCTTATCCATTGTGTCTGACTGCCCCTGCCAGGCAGGCTGCCCCTCCTGCGCAGGCCCCGTCGGTGAAATTGGCGAGCATGGCAAGGCCATGGCCAAGGCTCTTTTGAAGGAGCTGATCCAATGCCCCTAAGCCTGAGGGCCAAGTTAGCTGCCATTGACCAGCCGGCAAAGCGCCCTGCAACGGCAGCCGCCTCAACCCTTTATATCAAGGACACCGCTTATCCCCTGGCGCTTTTTAAGTCTATTCACAGGGCGACCGGCGAGCTTTTGCGTGCCATGGATGGCCGAGAATACCCCCAGCCCTTGAACCCCAAGCGCATCCTTTATTTGGACACGGAAACCACTGGCCTGGCCTCAGGGGCCGGAACAGTGGCTTTCCTGGTGGGGGTTGGCTTTTTAACGGATACGCAGTTTATTGTGCGCCAGTTTCTAATGCGTGATTATGCTCAAGAGAGTCTGCTGCTCAAAGAACTGACGGCGCTTTTGCCTCGCTTTGATATGCTTGTTACCTTCAATGGCCGCAGCTTTGATGTGCCCCTCCTCCAATCCCGGCTGATTATGAACCGGATGGACCCCAGCCTGCTGGATCTGCCCCACCTGGATCTTCTTCACCTGGCTCGCCGCACCTTTAAAATGCGCATGAGGCACTGTCGCCTGGCCGATGTGGAGTCTGAAATATTCCATGAGCCTCGAAAAAACGATCTCCCCGGCGCACTGGTTCCCCAGCGATATTTTGACTATCTAAAAACTGGCAATTTTGATCTGCTCACGGATATACTGACCCATAATGCGCAGGACATTGCCTCCCTTTGCAGATTGCTGAGCCATTTGTGCCATATGTATGATGAGCCTGAGCAGCTGACCTTTATGGGCGACGTCTATGCCATGGCGCAGGCCCTTGAAAAGCGTGATACACAGCGCGCCTGCCGCTGTTATCGCCTGGCGGCTCAAAGCGCCTTTGCCGCTCCCAGCCAGTTGCGTTTAGGCATTATCTCCCGTCGGCTGAAGGATTACCGTTCTGCTATTGCTCACTTTCAAGCCATGGCTAAAGCAGCGCCCGGGGATATAAGCCCTTGGGTGGAGATGGCCAAGATCTATGAGCACCGCCTGCGAGACTATGATTCCGCTCTGCAATGTACCCGCAAAGCCCTCCTTATCCTGGCGGAACCTCGGCTGATCACAAATCCTACTGTACAAAGCTGCCAAAATGAGTTACAATATCGTTATATGCGCCTCATGCGCAAACTCCAAGGAAAGAGGCAATGAATCATGAGTTTTAAAGGCAATTTGACTGGCCGCAAGGCCATTGGGCTGCAAAGCAAGGGGCAGGATCAAGAAGCCCTGGCCATTTATCAGCAAGCCATGGCTGAGGGCATGGATTCAATGCGCTATATTCTGGCTTACAGCGTGTTGCTCCTTCGGCTGGGCCGTTTTGAGGAGGCCAAGGATCTTTTGGTTAAGTACCAAAAGGCTCCCATGACGCCTGACCAAAAGCAACAGCTGTTTATGAACTATGCGGTATGCGCCTACAAGCTGGGCAATATCGAAAAGGCGCTGGTGGTGCTGGAGGGCCAGTATGCTAAAAACCCCAGCGGTATGATCTACTCCACCCTGGGCTATCTCTACGTTGAAGCAGGCGACTTTGAAAAGGCCAAGGAATTCAACGAAAAGGCTCTGGATTACGATGATGAGGATTCCATCTGTCTGGACAATATGGGGCAAACCTATTACCGCCTGGGCGGCGACAAGGCAAAGGCGCTTGAATACTTTCAAAAGGCCCATGAGCTAAAGCCCTCCCAGATTGATACCCTGTACTTTCTGGCCCAGTACGACATTGAAGCCGGTAAGAAAGAAGAAGCCAAGAAGAAGCTGGAAAAGGCCTTGGAGGGCCGCACCTCTCCCCTTAACTATGCAACGCCTGAAAGGATTCAGGCCGCATTAGAAGCCCTGTAATCTCCAAAGGCTGACGCCCTTTCCATTAGGAAAGGGCGTTTTTTGTAAAGAAAATGTTTCAAATATATTAATTTCCTATTGACAATTACCTTGGGGCAGTTGCTATCCTGTTAAAAAAAGGATGAAAGGGGCCCCGGTATGAAAAAAGCCCTGCTTTGGCTAACCTTGCTTTTGATTGTTTGTACTGCTACAACTGCATGGGCTGAAACTATGTATGCGCCCTATCAAATGCAGGTCTATGCCCAACCCAATTACAATGCCAAGCTTCTGGGCACGGTGGCCAGCGGCACGGCCTGCCGAGTGGGGTTAGGCAGCACCAACGATGGCTGGAATAAATATTCTTTTTCCCTGGAGGGTAAAAGCATCACCGGTTGGGTCTATGGCAGCGCCACCTACAATTCCAACCCGCCCCCTAAGGATGCGCCGGTTTATGATATGGATAAGCTCTTTTTTCAGATCGTTTCCGACGGCAGCAGCAAGAGCACCTCATCGTCCGGCGGCATCCTTTCACCGGTTGAAATGGGCCATTGGGTGGAGGCCAGCGGCGCAAGCGGCACGCCTATTTACGCCTCCTATTCCGCCAGTTCCAAGGTGCTTACCACAGTTGAAAAGAATACCGTTCTGTATGTAAGTCGCAAGCTGGCGGATGAATCCATGTATTACGCCACAGCCAATGGCAAAACCGGCTATGTGCTGGCTTCACAGGTGGATTTCACCGTTTCAGGAACCCTCAGCGATACTGAACCGATCATTCGTTATGCGGGTGAGAATGGCCTGCGCCTTTATCGGATGTGCGGCGTTTTTTCGCAATTGCATCTGGGCAACTATAAGACAGGCGTTTGTGTGAAAGTGCTGGGGCAGCACAGCCGAAGCTGGGCCTACGTTCAGGTGGGCGCTGCCAAGGGCTACGCGCTTTACAGTGAACTGACCGATGCGCCCCCGGAGGCGGCAGCTTCTGAGACCCTTTATGTAACCTGCGACACCTTTGATAACGTAACCCTTTCTACCGAACCCGGCGATTCAGGCCGCCATATGGGCGTTTTAATGGTGGGCACGCCGGTCTGTGTGCTTGCTCAGCAGGGCAATTATTACCGAGTGCAGGTGGGGGATGAAATTGGCTATCTTCCCAAGAGCAACCTACAGCGAAAAAGCGACTCTCAGGATGCTGACAAACAGGTAGTAGGCATCCGCTATGTTTGCTCCGAGTCCGGCACCGGCGCTTATCTGTTCAAGGAGCCCAGTTTAACCAGCCATATTATTGAACTTGTGCCCGAGCGGGCAAAGGTTTCTTTCCTGCGCTCCTACTCCAACGGCTTTGCCTATGTTATCTATAACGGTCAGGCAGGGTATATGAA
>JAFUPO010000020.1 GCA_017481185.1 Clostridia bacterium
AGAAGCAGGTGGGCAAAACCCCCAAGGAATACCGCACGGAAACGCGGCGTACCGGCGGATAATATTTAAGGCGTTGGCTTGTGCCAACGCCTTAAATGGTTATATGAACATATCTCCCGGTCGATAGCCCGCCGGCAGCTCCTCCTCTTCAACAAAGGAAAAGCTCTCATCTGTCAGCACGGGCAAAAAGGCTTCAAAGGGGGGCCTGGGAAACTCGCAGGCATAGCTGCTGGCGCCAAACCAGCCGCCCTCCTTAGCCCGCAGATTCAGATCCCGGGCAAATTTGGTGGTGTTCGCGCAGTCATGCACTGTCAGCGGCCAATTTTCATCTTCCGCCTGCTTCATCAGCTTCAGGGTGATCTCATGGCTCCAGATGGGAGACACATAGCCATGACGGCAAATGTATAGGTTCTCTCCCGCATAGTTCTCAATATTGTTAGGATTCAGGTGCAGCTCCGCGCAGTTCATGAAATCCACACCGGTAGCCAGGATGGCTGCTTTTTTCTTTTGGAAGGCAGCATAAAACTCCGGCGTCATGGGCGTTTCGATGCCCACACGGGGAATATACTTTTTCGCCAGACGAATATTTTCGATCACCTTGTCCGCGCAGCCGGCAGCCCCCAGATTGAAGCGCAGTTCATCCAATCCAGCCTCCCCCAGAGCCTTGAGGTTTTCCGCGTTGGCCAGGGTGCCGTTGGTATACATATGCTGGTGAACTCCAGCCTTTTTAAACTTGGCAATGATGCCGTAATACTTTTCGATCTCCATAAAGGGCTCCAGGTAGACGTAGGAGATGCCCGTGGGCGCATTTCCCATGGTCAATAGCAGCTCAATGTCCTTTTCATAGAACTTGGTGCCGCCGATCTCCCACATCCCCTCCCCTACCGGAGGCTGGCAGTCCATCACGCCATAATCATAGCAAAACTTGCAGTTCAAGTTGCATTTATTGGTTTTACGGATGGCGCTCAGGCCCGTGCCAAGCAAGCAGGAGCGGCAGCCCTGAGGGAACTTTTCATCCCCGCCCACGTAAAAGGTTCGCCCTGCCAAGCTTTTAAGGGTTTTGATCTGGCTCCGCATTTCATCGTCGCGCTTTTCCACCGCTGCTTCAATCTGGGCAAAGACGGCGTAAACAATCTCCTGCTGCCAAGCCATCAATTCCTCATCCTCGGGCAGAGAAGCAAAAAATTCAAACCACATGAGGGCATCTTTCTTGGAAATCTTCATCAAGCAGTCCTTCCTTCAACTTTTAAATCACGATTCACCCGCCGGTACAGGGCGAAGGAGATAGCTGTTGTGAACCCATCCGCCAGTAGCTGGGTCCATACAATGCCGTATAGGCCAAAGCAGCGCTCCATCACAAACAACAGCGGGATATTGATCAACCCCTGGCGGCAGGAAGCCAGCAGCAATGATTGGGGGCCCTTTCCCATGGCCTGAAACATACAGGTCATCTGAAAATTGCAGAACATAAATGGCGTAGCCAAGCACATAGCTCTCAAAAAAGCGGTACCCAGAGCCAGGGTCTTCTCCTCGTTGATAAACAGCCGCACCGTCTGGGGCGCAAACAACTGAAAAACGAGGATGCACACCCCGGCAAACCCCATACCGATAACGCGCGAATAGTTGGCGTAGGCTCGCATCCGCTTATAATTGCCTGATGAATAGTTAAAGGCCACCAGGGGCAGCATCCCCTGGCAAAGGCCCGAGCCTACGTTCAGCGGCAGCATATCGATCTTCTTAACAATGCCGATGGCCGCCACCTCAATATCACCATAGCCGGAGGCCAGGCGATTCAGCACAACATTTGACATACACGCCAGCAACGCCCCCAGCGAGGAGGGAAAGCCCACCGCGCAGATTGTGCCAATATATTTAGCGCCCTGCGCCGCCAATCTGGGCGATGCAGATAGCACCGAGCTTTTTCGCAGGCTCCCAAAACGAATCACAAAGTAAATCAGCGTAGCCACGTTGGCCACAAAGGTCGCAATGGCTGCACCGGCCACCTCATTTCCCGGGGGCAGGATAACGAACATAAACAACGGATCAAGTATGATATTCAGCACGCCGCCCATCCCCAGCCCAAAGCTGGCCTGCTTTGAATATCCTTCGCTGCGAAATAGATGGCTAAAGGTCATACTCAGGGTCGTTGGCACGCCGCCCATAACCACCACCCATAGAACATAATCGCTGGCATAGCCCAGGGTCTGGTCGCTGGCGCCCAAGAGGCGAAGCATGGGCGACATGAAAACGCCAATCAGCGCCGAATAGGCCACTGCCACCAGCAAGCTGCCGTAAAGGCTCAGGGCGCACACTTTGCGAGCCTCCTGATCCTTTTTGGCCCCCAGCAGTCTTGAAATCAGGCTGCTGCCGCCCACGCCGAACAGGTTAGCCAAAGCATTAAGAATAAAGTACATTACAAAGGTCAGGGAAACCGAGGCGACCTTATATGGATCATTGGTGCTGCCGATAAAATAGGTATCCGCCAGATTATAGATCATGGTGATCAGCTGGCTGATGATGGTGGGCACCGCTAGCTTAGCCAGCGCTCTAGGCACAGGCATGGTTTCAAAAACTGCGCGATTTTCGCTCAACGGCCTGCACCTCCTATCATTCGTAACTCTTTTTATTTTAGCGCAATTTGCTTTTCTGTCAACGCATAAAAGGCAGGCAGCCCCGCTGTTGATTCAAATCGAGATTTGTTGTATGATACCATACATAAAAAATACTTTAAATTCCATCGACACTTGAAAGGAGACCTCGTGAATATGGCTCGCAGAGCTTTTGCGTTGATCCACGTCGTTATTTTGCTAACGATTTTCTGTATGCCTGCCTGTGCCTTTGCAGCTGACAGTGTGGCCTATAATCCCCTGGCGGTGTATACCGGACAGATTCACGGCCTTGATTTTGCCCTTCCCGGGCTTCCGCTGCTTCTGCATGACGCTGACTATGAAGGGCTATGGGTCAACAGCCACCAGCTTATGGGCAACTGCGGCAAAGACGGTGCGGAATTCCAATTTCGCTGGGGCGACATCAGCCAATGGATCGCTGGCTATCAAACCAGCTACCCTGATGCAAGCTATGAACAGATTGCGCCCCAGGCCCTTTACGGCTACGCTGTGTTTATCATGCGCAACTATGATGCATCTGTCAGCAACGCCACCGTTTCACAGCACGGTCAAATGATCAAGCTCACCTTCGACTATGCCTATCCAGATTCCCCTGATGATGCCTATTCAGCAGTCTGTTATCTGAATGGAACAAAAGCGGTTTGCCTGCTGGCTGAAAGCTGTGAGCACACCCTGGAGGCCCTAAAGCTTTTGCAGCCCGCCGCCTATGCCTCCGAAGGTTCCCAGCAGCCTGAAACTGTTGCGTTTTTCGGTTTACCCATGACCTTTCCCGCTTCTCCCGTTGTAACATCGTCTGAAAACAGCACCATGGCCCTTTGCTTCACAGAGGATTTCTCGCCCATCTGCGTCCAATATCAGCCAGTGGGGCTTGTGCTGGAAGCCACTGAGCAGGAGGTAGCGGAAACCATGGCCTCCGTTGCCCGCACCATGATCTCAGGCTACGGCGCAAGCATAATTGCAAACAGCCAGCTCAGCGGCAGCGCCGATACCCTGTGGCGAATCGACTTCTCCACCCAAGTGGATATGGGCTTTGGAGAACCGTTTGCCAACACCTGGCTGTGCAGCGCCCTGGTGGGCGAGGCGGGCATTTGGTACATCAGCGCCGGGGACACAGCCCAGGGCCGCCAGTTTATGGCCAGCATTGGCACGCAGGCCGTAGCAGAGCCCGTTGTTTCATCCGGACTGATGATCGAGGCTGCCGCGCTGATGGCTCAGCCTCGCGCGCAGGATGCTTCCCCTGCGACTGTGGACCAATGTGCCGGGGATCTGTATGCCCTTTTGAAGGAGCAGACCTATGGCTGTACCCTTGGCACAGACTACCTGGAGGTTAGCGGCGCAATTTTTATGGATGGCCGCTGGGTTCGCGTCGTAAGCACCGGATACGCTGATATATTTGCTTTGCTTTATCTGGCTGCTTCAGAAGAAGATGCGGCGATCAATGAGGTGCGCGTTTTGGGCATTGAGGGCTGCGATCTGCAAACCTACCGCACCTTTGCAGCCTGCTGCGTTCTGGCCGCAGAGGGGCCCGAAGCAAAAAAGGAGCTGGCTGCCTTTGCAGAGGACTTGCAAGCCACGCTTCCCAGTCAGCGGTACAAAAGCCATTGCGCGCCGGTAGCCTCTGAATTCACAACCCTGTCCTATCAACGCTTGACAATGGTCGCCCATGAGCCTGCTCAGAGCCATCCCCTTTTCAGCCTTGAGGAGGACGAGGAGCTTCCCCTCTACTATCTGGAGCCTCGGATGACTGTTTCGCAATTCTATACAGAATGGGAAACGGTCAATCAAACCTTGTATCAGGGGCTGTATCCTTTGCAAAAGCTTTCAACGCAGCCGATGGATGAAGAAACCTTTATCCATTATTCAGCAGCTAGCGAAAATACCTTTGTGGCGCTCACTGCCCTTGGCAGCGGCGATGATGCACTCATTATCTCTGTGGATGTTTACAATACCGCAAACAGCGCCCCGCCTGAGGCCCTTCTTTGTGGCCTGATGAGCTTTGCGGCGGCCACGCAGATCCCCCAGGATCAATTCGCCGCCCTTTTGCTGGCGCTAACTGAGTATCCCTTATGGGCGGATCTATGCAGTATGCGCCCCCTTGCTGTCTGGAATGACGCAATGCTCGTGGTTTTTACCGGTCAAATGAGCGATGGCACCGCAACAGCCAGCGCCATCCTCTCAGGTATTCCCCAATAAAAAAGTCAGACCCGGCAGATCACTCTGCCGGGTCTGTTTTATATTGTCAGATTACAGCTTGGGGCCAGCTTCCACCAGAGCCTTGCCGGCATCGTTGCCGGTGTACTTCACGAAGTTCTTCACGAAGCGGCCAGCCAGATCCTGAGCCTTGGTCTCCCATTCGGAAGCGTCAGCATAGGTATTGCGGGGATCCAAAATGTTGGTATCCACGCCGGGCAGCTGGGTGGGCACTTCGAAATTGAAGTAGGGGATGGTCTTGGTCTCAGCCTTCAGGATGGAACCATCCAGAAT
>JAFUPO010000310.1 GCA_017481185.1 Clostridia bacterium
CACATCCAGGGCGCCAAATTTGCCAAAGCCGTCTGCAGAGAATAGCACCTTATCCTGGGCGTCATAGGTGACCATAACCTCCGGCCAGTGAACCATGGGCGCAGTCAGGAAGGTAAGGGTATACTGGCCCAGGCAAAGCGTATCACCCTCGCCCACTACCAGGCGGCGCTGGGCATAGTCGGTGCCGAAAAAGTTTTTCATCATGGCAAAAGCCTTGTTTGTAGCCACTATCGTGGCATTGGGATAGGCCTTCATGAAATTATCAATATTGGCTGAATGATCAGGCTCCATGTGATGAACGACCAGGTAATCAGGCTGCCGCTCCCCCAGGGCCTTTTTTATATTCTCCATCCAAGGAGTAAGAAAATTCCGATCCACCGAATCCATGATAGCAATCTTTTCATCCATAATGGCATAGGAGTTGTAAGCCATGCCATTGGGCACGATATACTGGCCTTCAAAAAGGTCGATATTGTGATCATTGACACCGATGTACTTGATGCTTTTAGTAATCTGCATAACCCTACTCCTCAATTCTTACAATAATACGTCCATTACGAGCATGACGCAAAAACCAATGAGCAATGCATAGGTGGCTCCCCGCTCGCTTCCATGCGCATGGGTTTCAGGGATCATTTCATCGCTGATCACATAGAGCATGGTGCCGCCGGCAAAGGCCAAAGCGAAGGGAAGAATGGCAGCAGACAGGCTTACGGCGCTGTAGCCTATGAGGGTGCCCAGCACTTCTACCAGCCCGGTGAGCAACGCGCAAACAAGCGTTTTGCCAGGGGTAACGCCTGCGGCCAGCATGGGGCCGATGATAACCATGCCTTCGGGGATATTCTGAAGCGCGATACCTCCGGCGATCATCAGCGCCTGGGATGTATCCCCGGTGCCGAACCCCACGCCAGCCGCAATACCCTCCGGCAGATTGTGAATGGCAATGGCGGTAACAAAAAGCAGCACCTTGCTTAAATTCTGATTGTGGTGGGCTTCAATATCAGGCCCCACTAATTTGTGCAGATGAGGCACCAGTTTATCAATCAGGTTCAGGCAAAGGGCTCCTGCGAAGATACCGGGGATGACCATCAAAAGCCCATGGTCGCCACCGTATTCCAAAGCAGGCAGAACCAGCCCCAGCACGGCTGCCGCCAGCATAACGCCCGCTGCAAAAGAAAGCACGATGTCTGAAAAACGATGGGATATTTTCTTGAAAGCAAAACCTGCCAGGGAGCCGACCATGGTGGCTCCGCCAACACCAAGGGCTGTAATCCATACCAGATCCATGAACTCCCTCCTTGCATAAGGATTCCCGCGCTGTTAGCCAGCGCGGGAATGGGGCCTGTTTGAGACTTATTCCTCGGAGAAGTTGTCCTTGCTGACACCGCACATGGGGCACTCGAAATCATCGGGAAGATCAGCAAACTTCGTGCCAGGAGCGATGCCGCCATCCTCATAACCCAGTTCCTCGTCGTAGACCCAACCGCAAATGTTGCATACAAACTTCATAAGAAGCACCTCTTTCTTTTTAATTACAGTATCATTATACCACATTTTTAGAGAAGTGAAACACTTTTTTAGTCCTTGATTTGCCCATCAGTCGTAATCGTTACCACCTGCCAGGGGATAAATTTGCCGCTGGCCTGCAAAGCGCGCTTGGCTGCGTTTTCAATACCGCCGCAGCAGGGCACCTCCATGCGCACGATGGTCACGCTCTTAATATCG
>JAFUPO010000311.1 GCA_017481185.1 Clostridia bacterium
CGCCCAGCTGAGCCGCGCTGCCACCACCCGCACGGATAAGCGGCCTATGCTGTCTGACCTGCGCGACTCCGGCTCTATCGAGCAGGATGCCGACGTGGTTATGTTCCTCCACCGGGAGGCCTATTACGACCCGGCCTGCGAGGAGAAAAACGTGGGCGAGGTTATTATGTCCAAGCAGAGAAACGGCCCCTTGGGCACGGTCAAATTAGCTTGGCTGGCGGAATACACCACTTATGCCAACCTGGCCCAGGGCGACCAAACGCCGCCCTTCTGATGCGAGAGGAGATTTGCTCATGCCCAATACCGTTAGCGAAATGGTCAAGGATACAAAGTTTGAAGGCTTTCTGCTGGTGCGCCACTCTGAGCAGCGGGCAGCCAGCAGCGGCAGCCGCTACCTGGATATGACCCTGGCCGACAAAACCGGCGACATCAATGCCAAGCTGTGGGACGGCGCCTTTGCGCCTCCGCCGGTGGGCTCCGTGGTGAAGGTTCGGGGAACTGTGCAGGAATATAATGGCCGCCTCCAGCTTCGGGTGGAAAGGATGCGCGCTGCTCAGGATAGCGATCCTGTGGACATTACCCAGCTTACCCCCTGCGCCCCGGAAGCGCCGGAGGTGATGCTCCAGTACATCCACGATACCATCGACCAGATGCACAGCACCGATGTGCAGAAGATCCTCCGGGAGATGCTGCGAATGGCAGGGGATGATCTGATCTATTATCCCGCTGCCCAGAAGCTGCACCATGCCGAGCGCTCGGGCCTTTTGCACCACACCACCGGGATGCTGAAATTGGCCAAGCAGGTGCTTGCAGTTTATCCCTTTTTGAATAGCGATCTTTTGCAGGCAGGGGTAATCATCCATGACCTGAGCAAGATCAGCGAAATGCGCAGTGATATTTACGGCAATGTGAACGATTACACTGCCGAGGGGTTGCTCCTGGGCCACTTGGTTCGGGGCGTGAGCCAGGTGGCTCAGGCTGCCAAGAACGTAGGCGTTTCCGGCGAAATCGTGCTGCTCCTTGAGCACATGGTCATCAGCCATCATGGGGAGGCGGAGTACGGCAGCCCCCGGATGCCCATGTTTCCCGAGGCGGAGATGCTCCACTGGATCGACCTGGTGGATGCCCGCATGAATGAGATGCAGGGGGTTATGCGCCGCACCCCTGCCGGAGCCTTCTCTGAAAAGATTTGGTCTTTGGATCGCAGGCTGTATCACCCCAGGTATGAAGGGCTGACGGTTGACGATTAAGGGCTTGGCTGTTACAATAAGGAAGAAAACACCCCCCTTTGATCGTTAAAAACATAGAGAACCAAGAAGTATGGAGGGATCCATCATGGCAAAGAAATGGATGCTCGCGGCTTTGGTAGCCGTTGTGGCCCTTGGCCTGACCGCCTGCGCGACCCGCAGCCCGGAAGGGGATTTTCAGGTTGCTACCCAGAAGCCGGTAGGTATGCCCGTTGTGCAGGAAACGCCTGTGCCCACGGTTGAAAACTATGATCCCGGTGTTGAGGATTGGGATAATGTGGATTATGATCCTGCGGCTGAAGACGAGGCTGTGATCGAGGAGTTTGACGTGGTGGAGGCTACGGTATATCCTTACGCAGGCGCTACGCCCATGCCCTTGGATCCCATTGACAAGCCTACCGCTACCCCCCGCGTACCGCTGACCTTTGCCAATTATCAGGTGTACAACGCTTCCAAGCTGGGTCTGTCCTTTGAAGGCCCGGTGGGTTGGCTGGTGGACGATGCCGTGTCGGATACCTTTACCATTACCGATCCTGAAATCCGGGATGACTATCAGGCTTATATGACCGTGTCGGCCCGCAATGTGGGCGGCACCTATTCGGCAACGGATCTGCGGGATGAAGTCAGGGCGATGCTGTCCTCCATCGGCTCCAAGAACTATACCTCCTGGAAGCCCTCTACGGTGGATGACCGCAGGCTGATGGGCCTGGATGGCAAGTATGCCAACTATCGCGGTACATTGGTGGATGGCACCAATGTTCGCGGCCGTATCGCTGCCATTTGCTCCGGCAATACCCTGATTACCGTTCACATGAGCGTTCCGGCAAACTTCAACAGCGATTATCTGGATGGGGTGTATAAGAAGCTGGAAACCACCCTTTCGGAGACCCGCTGATGACTGAAAGAGAGCAGCGGGCGCAAGCCCTTTTCCTGGAGGGAAAAAACTGTGCCCAGGCGGTGCTGGCCGCCTATAAGGATTGGCTGAGCCTGGATGAAAAAACGGCCCTGACCGTGGCAGCTGGCTTTGGCGGCGGCATGGGCCGCACTCGAAGCGTTTGCGGGGCTTTCTCCGCCATGGTGATGCTGGCTCCGTATTTTGTGGGCCCGGATGGCGAAACAGAGGAAAACCGCGCCCAGGTTTATGCCAAGGTGCAGGCCATGAAAAGGGCCTTTGAGGAAGCGAATGGCTCCGCTATTTGCGCTGATATTTTGAAACGCCCCCAGCAGGCGGAGGCACCCCAGC
>JAFUPO010000312.1 GCA_017481185.1 Clostridia bacterium
GCCGGTCATACCGGTTCTGAGATCATCAACCTGGGCACCGGCGTGGACTACAGCGTGCTGGATTTGGTCAACACCTTCCAGGAGGTCAACGATATCAAGGTGCCCTATGTGATCGCTCCCCGCCGCCCTGGCGACGTGGCCACCTGCTACGCCGACGCCACCAAGGCTCTGAAGCTGCTGGGCTGGAAGGCCGAAAAGACCCTGGCCGATATGTGCCGCGATTCTTGGCGCTGGCAGTCTCAAAACCCCAACGGGTATTAAGAGTAGAATAATTGCGTGAAACCCTTCTTTTCAAAAAAAGAAGGGTTTCTCGCGTTCTTCCTAAGAAAATTGTTTTTTATTGCAGCATTTCAATCTCTGCGTTGTTTTAATAATGAGCGCATTTTGCAAATGAAGAAGGCGTTTTGATGTTTTTCCCTTTACCAATCCTGGCGATTACCCAGCCGGATGACCGGGCGTTTATGGAGCAATTGTATATTGAGCATGGGCCTTTAATGTATGCTCAGGCTTTGAAGGTGCTGCGTTCACGGCCTTTGGCGGAGGATTGCGTCAGCGACAGCCTGGTGGCGCTGATTAAAAAAATCGATACTCTCCGGCCCATGGCTTGCAGCGTTTTGAAGGCCTACGTTGTCATAGCAGTTAAAAACACGGCCATTAACCAGCTGCGCAAGCAGCAGCGCAGGCCCGTGGCGGATGTGCCCTTGGAGATCATTCCTGAACCGGAGGATCGAGGTGTGGAGCGCCAGTTTCTCACCCAAGCCCAGATGGAATGGCTCAAGGAAGCCATTCGCCGCCTGCCGCCCAGAGAATCCCAGGCGCTGATGATGCGCTACTTTCAGCAATTGGAAATGGCAGAAATCGCCCAGGCTTTAGGCGCTACCGAAAGCTCCGTGCGCTCCCTTCTGAGCCGGGGCCGCAAGCGCCTGTCTGCCTGGATGGCAAAGGAGGAGGAGCCCTATGCGTAAGCCGCTTATTGATGACGCCGCCCTGCGCCGGGCCCTTTTGCAGATCGCCCAGGAGGACGCCCAGCGCCTGGAAGGGGAATACCAGCAGGATCAAATGTCCTTCCCTCGACAGGTGGTGGAAGATACCTTTGCCCATCACCGGCCCGAGGCCTTGAAGCTTATCCGGCAAAAGACCCGCAGACGTTCTTCCCTGCCCCGGCGGCTTCTGTCCCTGGCAGCCTGTTTGGCGCTTGTGATCGCCGGGGTTTACACCGCCCTGCGCCAGCCGCCCCACAAGGATGTGCCCATTCAGCCCCTGGCCACCGCCGCAGCGCCGGTGGAGCCAATTTCTCACATCCCCGAGGGCTGGCGGGGCACTTACTTCCCCGGCTGGATCCCGGAGGGGTATACCTTTGTGCAGGTGCAGGATAAGCTCACCACTCAGCAAGCCCTGTACCGCAACGCCCAGGGGGACACGCTCATTTTCTCAGAGGATACCCAGGCCAGCAACTTTGAGCTCCAGGGGGACGAGACAGCTTCCTTCGATTACAAGCCTGTCAATGACCAGACCATCGCGCTGGTGGCTCTGAGCCAGCAGCAGGGCACCTTTGTGGTGTGGGATGTGAACGATCAAACCCTGATGGTCACCCTGAGCACACAAAACGAAGCCGACGCCCTGAAGGTAGCCCAGAGCGTAGAGCCTGTAAAATAATGATGCAGCAAAATCCCATCCCGCTTGTCTTAACAGGCAAGGAGGTGTTCCGCTATGAAAAAACTGTTTTCCATTTTGTTCATTCTAATCCTCATAGTCCCTTCCGCCTTGGCTGACAGCGCCCCCAATGCCATCGAAAAGGCCTTCTCAGCCAGCCAGTGGAAGGGCTGGGCCATCGCCCAATGGGCCGCTGGGGATGAGTTGGCCGTGGTCATTCTGCGCAAGGATGACTCCAACCGCCTGTGTGTTCTCACGCCCTCCGGCAGCGGCTGGAAGGTGTTGGTGCACAGCACCCGGGCCATTTATCAGGGCGACCGGCTTCCCGACAGAATCCTTCTGGACGGCAGCGGCGCTTTTGAACTGCACTACGGGCAAAACCTTCTGCGCTTCGCCAAGAATCAAAACATCTGGCGTATCTCCCGGGTGGAGATCAATGATGAAGATTTGGTCTATACCACCATCGTCATCTATTCGGACAAATTGGTATACAAGCGCACCGCTGGAGATGAGAATGATGTAACGGTCACAGGCGTAACCAACCGCAATCTGCAATACTTCATTTTTAAGAACCTACCCCGCAGCCCAGAGGCTGCCCGCAAGGTGCTTTCCTCGCCGCCCGCCTTGCCTCACGGCGCCCTTTCCGCCCAGGTGGTGGACTTTGAGGGCGGCCACAAATTCCCTGTATACGCAGGCCCCGGCGCCGATTATCTTCGTCCAGTGGAGGGCAAATGCGTGGTCTCCACCAACGATTGGATTCAGGTTTTCGGCCAGGAGAATGGCTGGCTATTGATCCAATATGACCGCAATTCAAGCCAGATGCGCTTTGGATACATCAAGGCTGATTCCCTCGAAAAAAGCCCTGTGAGCCTAAACGAGATCAACGCGCTGCCCTTTGAATCCCTGCCCGTCAAAACTACCCAGGCAACCGACCTGACCGATGATCCCCTCTTTGGCCGCGAGGCCCTGGCCCAGGTGCCCAAGGGTGCTCCCCTCACCTATCTGACCAGCCTGGCTGACTGGGCCTATGTGGAGTATGCGCCTGTCGCCGGGGCTAAAATGCGGGGCTTTATCCCCATGAGCACCCTTCAGGTTCCTCAGCCCACCGCAGCGCCCACCCAGGCGCCGATGCCTGCTAGCAGTCAGAAATACTACCCCATCCAGGTGGATTTCGGCTCCTATAGCGTTAAGGGGGAAGCGATCATCACAGGCGGCGACCACCTTTCTGTTTACCTCAGTGCTCAGGGGGCGGGTATGCTGGAATTGGAGAGCTACACCCTCTTTATGAACCACACCGCCGTGCTCACTGCGCCGGTGCAGTCTCCCCAGCAGGAATACTTTCAAAAGCCGGAATTTGAATACGGCAGCGCTGTGGAGGTGGAGATAACCTATACCCTATCCCCCATGCCCGCGCTGATCGGCCTTTGCCCGGTGAAAAACGGCCAGCTGGTGGTGAATGAGATGATCTCCCTTTCTCCGTGATTTACAAAGCCTTCAAATTGTTGTATAGTAGAGGCATCATGGTAAGGAGGTACGTTTTATATGCTTTTGATCCGCAACGGTTTGATCCATGACGCTATTCACGCCGAGCCCTACACCGCTGATATTTTGGTGAAAGACGGCAAAATCGCTCAGATCGGGCCCGATCTGGCAGCCGACGGCGCTGATATTTATGATGCAGCCGGCAAGGAAATCTATCCCGGCTTTATCGAGGCCCACGGCCACATCGGCCTGGATGGCTACGGCATCGGCTTTGAGGGCCAGGACTACAACGAGCGGGGCGATGTGCTCTCTCCCCACCTGCGGGCCATCGATGCCATCGAGCCCCGTGATCCCGCTTTGGTGGAAGCTCGCGAAGCCGGCGTGACCACCATGTGCGTGGGCCCCGGCAGCGCCAACGTGCTGGGCGGCACCTTCATTGCATTGAAGCCTGTGGGCGACCGGGTAGAAAAGATGTCCATCAAGGATGAAGCGGCCATGAAGTGCGCCTTTGGCGAAAATCCCAAGCGGTGCTACCGTGAAAAGGGCAACTGCACCCGGATGACCACTGCTGCCAATCTCCGTGAGACTCTTTTCAAAACTCGTGAGTATTACAGCAAGATCCAAGATGCTGAGATGAACGGCAAGGAAATGCCCCCCTTCAACATGAAGCTCAATGCCATGATCCCCGTGGTCAAAGGCGAAATGCCCCTGAAGGCCCACGCGCATCAGGCCAATGATTTTTTCACCGCCCTTCGCATTGCTAAGGAATTCGGCGTGAAGATCACCCTGGAGCACGTGACTGAGGGCCATCTGGTGGCCGACGAGCTGGCAAACGAGCCGGTGCCCATGGCGGTAGGCCC
>JAFUPO010000313.1 GCA_017481185.1 Clostridia bacterium
AATCCGAATCCGAATCCGAATCCGAACCCGCGGGGGCCTGGCGGCCGCCCACGGTGCTGGATGTGGCCAGGTATTGCAAGGAAAAGGCGCTGAACGTGGACGCAGACAAATTCTGCGCCTACTACCAGGCCCAGCGCTGGCGCACTGGCGGGGTGCCGGTGCGCAATTGGCGCGCCCTTTTGCAGTGCTGGAGCCGCAGCACAGGCCCGCCGGTGAAAAAGGTGACCCAGCAGCAGTATACCCAGCGGGAGCACCATGAGCTTACCCATGAGGAGGATGCGGATCTGTTTATGGAAAAAATTGCAAAATTAGGAGGCGCAAGATGATCGACTGGAGCGCCGTGAAGGCGGCGTATATCGCAACGGACAAGAGCTATGCCCAATTGGGGCGGGAATATGGGGTTTCGGCCAGCCTGGTGGCCCGCCACGGCAGGCGGGAGGACTGGCCCGGCCTGCGGGCGGAGCACGGGAGCACCGAGGACGTTTACAAAAAGCTGAAAAAAGCATCGGGCCTGCTGGACGATTGCATTGCCCGGTGCCTTGAGGAGACCGAAAAGGTAACCAGCCGGGAAACGGCGGAATTGGGCCGGGCCCTGAAAACGGCTTTGGAGATCAAGCGGGAATTGCAGGAGCAGGACAAGGCTCAGGGCGCGGCGCAGATTACCGTGCGGTTTGAGCGGCCGGAGTGGGCGGAATAAGGCGGCACCTGGCATCTGCTGCCCCGAACCTGGCCCTCGCCGGGGGATCACGTTTCTATTACGGAATTAAAGAAAAGTATTGCAAAAAAGGTGTCGGGGGGGGTATAATATAAGTTGGCAAATTGGATTATTTTATACTGCCTGATTTGAGGGGATCGTTTATGAAAAAGCTTTTGTGCGCGGTGCTTATGGTAATGGTGCTCCTGGGTTTGTTTGCCATGCCTGCCCTGGCGGCGAACATCACCACCACAATGGATGAGAGCACGCCCTTTGTGGTGTCCTTTGCCAAGGGGCACTGGGGTGATGCTGTCAGCGGCGTAACGGATCTCACCAACCGGATCGACCTGACCACCACGGATACGGCGAAGTATACCGTTGAGGTAACCTCGAGCCGGTTGGATGCGAAGGTCTATTATAGCCAGACGGATGAATCCGGCAACGGCTATCTGTCATCTGACAGCGATGCGTGGATTTATTTGAATGCCAAGGACAGCCTGGACTATGGAACGGGCGTTATGACCTATACGGACACCCTGACCGTGACCGTGAAAAGCGGTTCCAGCACGGTGAAAACTGACAATATCCCGGTGACGCTGACCGTGTGCAAGCCGGTGATGGCGCTGTTCCCCCAAGAGCGCGTTGAGGCAACGGTGGCGCAGGGGTATACCAGCCAAAGTGTTAATGTCAGAATAGGCTATGCGGCTAACTTCAAGATTGGCCTGGAGCCGGATGACAGCCGGACCGTGGGCCTTGACCATAAGTATAAAGCCACCACCTTGGCCCTGGGAGACCACCCGGCGGAGTATTATGTGAACAATCCGCAAGCGCTGGCGCAGGAGGAAAAGGCAACGTTTCAGGAGCTTTCTATCAAACCGGGCCTGACAGCGGGCCAGCATACCCTGACGGCTGCCTTTACTTATTATGACGCCCAGGGTGTGCAGCAGTTTGTGACCGTGCCGGTGGTGATCACCGTCAAACAAGCGTATGATATGATCCTCAGCGCCGAAAGCCTGGATTTGGGCACCTACGACGTGGGCGAAAGCGCACCGGCCAGCTACCCCTCCATTCAGGTTGCCAATATGGGTGCGGAAGCCTTTGACCTGACCCTGACCCTGGAAGGGGAGCAGGCGGGCAGCTTCCAGCTGGCCCAGACCTCCCTGACCCTGAGCGCTGTGGCTGGGACCCAGTTCCCCCTGGGGGTGACGCCGGTGACCAGCAACGGCGTGTTTGCCGGGGCGGGCGCCTATGAGGCCACCCTGGTGATCACCCCCGAGGCAAAGACGGGGCTGGCGGCTGTGCGGGTGCCGATCAAGTACACGGTGGCGGAAAAGGTGACCAGCAATGTCCCTGCGGCCATCGATTGGGGCTCCTTCATTGAGGGGGAAATCCCTGAGACGGTGGAGAAGCGGGTGGCCCTGACCAATCATACGGATGCTGATATCGAGCTGATGCTGGACCACATGCATGTGTCTGCCTACAGCACCGAAGGGGCGCTGCTCAACGGCGGCGGGAGTCCCTCGGTGACCCTGCCTGCCAATGGGGAATTGACCCTGGTATTGAAGCCCCTGGCCAACGCCTTGGCAGGGGGTGTTGAACATGACTGGCAAATCACCTATGAGGGCGGCAGCCTGACCATACCGGTAAAGTACAAGGTGATTCAGCGGATTTGGGCTGTGATGGCTGATGATGACCTGGATCTGTCCGTGCTGAAGGGAGGAATCGGCCAGGGCACGGTGGACGTGGGCTACGCTGGCAATGTGGACAAGACCATCACCGTTGAGCCCAGCCAGAACCTTGCAATCGTCAGCGGCGCAAGCCTCAATTTTGAGGGCAGCGGCAGGGAGTATGACGAGACGCCTGAAACGGCGGAAAGCACCCAGACCGTAACCTTTAAGCCGGCTGACGGCCTGGAGGTGGGCACCTACAACGAGACCCTGACCCTCAACTGGGAGGA
>JAFUPO010000314.1 GCA_017481185.1 Clostridia bacterium
CGCTGAGCGCACGGGGAAAAATATTTCTCAGGTGGCTATCGGCTTGGGCAGGGACTCGCGCATCTCCGGGCCGGAACTGCTTAAAGCAGCGGCTGAGGGCGTGTCACGGGCTGGCGCTGGGGTGCAGGATTATGGGATGTGCACCACTCCTGCCATGTACATGAGCCTCCTGACCCCTGGCTTTGAGCCGGATGGATCCATCATGATCACCGCCAGCCATCACCCCTATGACCGCAACGGCATGAAGTTCTTTTGAAAGAAGGGGGCCTGGAGGGGAAGGATGTAACGGAGCTTTTGGAGCGTGCTGCCCAGCTGGCGCCTCAGGGGATGCCCTTTGCGGGAACCATCACCCAGCGCCCCTTCCTCAATGCCTATCAGGAGCTTTTGAAGGACCGAATCCGCAAGGGCTTGGACGATGATGTGCAGATGCCCCTGTTGGGCCTCCACGTGGTGGTGGATGCCGGCAACAGCGCAGGCGGTTTCTATGCCCAGATGCTTGAAAGTTTGGGCGCTTGGGTGGAGGGCAGCCAGTTTCTGGAGCCTGACGGGATGTTTCCCAATCATATCCCCAATCCTGAAAACGCCGATGCTATGGCCTCGCTGCGGGCAGCTGTTTTGAAGGTGGGAGCAGACCTGGGCGTAATCTTCGACGCGGACTGCGACCGTGCAGCTATTGTGGACGCCAGCGGCCGAGAGATCAATCGTAACCGGCTCATTGCTTTGATCAGCGCCATCCTGCTGGATGAAAAGCCCGGCCAAACCATGGTAACCGACTCGGTAACCTCCTCCGGCCTGGCTCAGTTTATTGGCGAGTGGGGCGGCGTGCACTACCGCTACAAGCGTGGTTACCGCAATGTAATCAATGAGGCGATTCGCCTGAATCAGGAGGGTATCGACTGTCCTCTGGCTATTGAAACCAGCGGCCACGCAGCCCTGCGGGAAAACCATTTTCTGGATGATGGGATGTATCTGGTAACGGTGCTCATCGTGAAAGCCATGCTGTTGAAAAAGGACGGCAAAACGTTGGGCAGTTTGATTGCGGATCTGCGCGAACCGGTGGAGAGCACGGAGATTCGCCTGAGTATAACCGATGAGAATTTTCAGGAGGCAGGCCGGGAGGCCATTGCCAAGGTGCTGGATTATGCCAATGCCCGGGAGGGCTGGCATATTGCGCCGGACAATCGGGAGGGTGTGCGCATCACCTTTGACTTGGAGGATGGGCTGGATAACGGCTGGTTCCTTCTGCGCCTGTCCGTGCATGATCCGGTACTGCCCCTGAACGTGGAAAGCGATGTGCCTGGCGGTGTAAAGACCATGCTGGAGGCTCTTTACGAGGCCCTTAAGGAAGCGCCCGGCATTGATTTGACCGCCTTGGAGGCGCAAATTGCATAACAAAAGAAGAAGGCGCTGAGGGAAGCGCCTTCTTCTTTTGACAAACAGCCTTATGAGCTATCTGCCGTGGCCTTATGGTAGCATATCCGCCTACCTCTGACAAGGCAAATGCAGCAGAAAAACAATAAAACAAAGTGTGTACACAATTGTTGTGTGTACACACTTGAAAGCTTAATCCGCGAGCTTTAAAGCCTGGGCATAGATGTGCCGAAGCTGGGCTGTGGTCAGGGGGACGGGATGATTGCTGAGCCGCTGCACATTGACGGAGGCAGCCAGGGCATCCAGGTCCTCAGGCTGAGCGGCAGGCGCGGTCAGGGCCAAAGAAGCCATCAGGGCCTCCAGGTGCTCAGGGCCCGTTCCACCCAGGAGAGATTCAAGTTCTTTGAGGGTCTGAGTCATGGCTGGGTCATGGGCCATGGCTCGCCACACCCAGGGCAGGGTCAGGCCTACAGCATGGCCGTGAGCGATGCCGTAGGTCTTGGCGAGCGCATAGCTCATGGCGTGAGGGGCCGTAGTACGGGTCAATTGGATGGACTTGCCGCACAAATAAGAAGCTTTGAGCATTTCTTGCAGATGATGACCTGCCAGATAGTTCTCCAGCTCTGTCATAACGGCGCGAATTCCTCGGGCTGCTACTATGCGGGTTTCTGGGGTTGAGCACTTGGCCCAGTAGGATTCGATCCCTTGGGCCAGGGCATCCATGAGGCAGCTGTGCTTGTGATACGTCGGCAGGGAAAGGAGCAGATCGCCATCCAGAATCACAGCGTCCGGCGTAAGCCAGTCAAAGTCCAAAGAGGTCTTTCGATTGTCCACGTACACAACGGCATAGCGGGTGGTTTCCGCACCGGTGCCGGCGGTGGTGGGGATGGCTAAATGGGGCAGGGTCTCATCCTTTAAATAATATTTGATCGCCTTGGCTGTGTCTATGGCGCTGCCGCCGCCAATGGAGATCAGACAGTCGCAACCATTGGCTTTGAACATCTCAGCGCCATCCAGCGCATCCGACAGATCGGGGTTGGGATGATAACCTGAAAAACAGGCAGCAGCCTTAAACTTGTCCATGTGGCGCTTGCCTCCTACCAACAAGGGGCGAGAGGCGCCGAAAGCTGAAAGAAATTCAGGATACCGAGTCAGAGAGCCGGGGCCTTCTATGAGCATTTGTTCCATGAGCCTTACTCCTCTTTGTTCAGCACCCGTTCAATGATGAATCGGGGCCGCTGCTTGGTTTCGTTGTAAACCTTACCCACATACTCTCCGATGACTCCAAGGCTTAAGAGCTGGATGCCGCCCAGCAGCCAAATAGACCACATAAGAGAGGTCCAGCCGCTGACCGTTTTGCCAAAGAGCAAGGTGATCAGCGACCACAAAAGCGCAATAATGCTGACGCCGAAAATGGCTGCGCCCAGAAGAAGAATCAGCCGAACGGGTTTGATGCTGAAAGAAGTAATGCCGTCAAAGGCGAAGGCCAGCATCTTCTTGAGAGGAGATTTGCTTTCGCCGGCAAAGCGTTCGGCACGCTCGTACTC
>JAFUPO010000315.1 GCA_017481185.1 Clostridia bacterium
AAAATTGTAAAGGCCTCCGAAACGATTATGCCCGGCGATGAACTGACCGTTAAGGCTGCGGAGAATCCCTTTGTGAGCCGTGGCGGAAAAAAGCTTGAAAAGGCGTTGAAGGTATTTTCAGGCAGCGTTCAGGGAGCTGTGGCTATGGATATAGGGGCAGCCACCGGCGGATTTACAGATGTGCTTCTTCGTAATGGCGCAGCATTGGTCTATTCCATTGATGTCGGCTATGGCCAGTTGGATTGGGGCCTGCGAAATCACCCTCAGGTGCGTGTTATGGAGCGAACCAACGCGCGCTATCTGACGGTGGATGATTTTGACCAGCGACCCAATCTGACCGTGATGGACGTTTCCTTTATTTCCATCAAGTTGATTCTGCCGGTAGCAGCTCAAATCATGGGTGAGAAAGGCTGCTTCTATACCTTGATAAAGCCCCAGTTTGAGGCGGGAAAGGGCCGAGTAGGTCAAAAGGGCGTGGTGCGAGACCCTGCTGTTCATGTGGATGTAATACGCGATATAGTTGATTTTGCGCCTACCTTTGGATGGCAGGTAACTGAGCTGGATTTTTCACCAATCACTGGCCCGGAGGGAAACATTGAGTTCCTAGCTCATATCGTGCCCGCGGATGAAAGCGCCCCGCAGATCCAAGTGGATGAAATTCGTATGCTGGTTGAGCGGGCGCATCAGCATTTTAAGAAGGCTTAATTCATTCTTGCATATTTATGCAAAGTATGCTACAATGCAGCAGGGATAGGAGGGCGCGCATGAAAATAAAAACCATCGGTTTGATGGTGCATCCAGGCCGTCAAGACAGCTTGGAAAAAGCGGCGGCGGCTCTCAAAAGCTTTCAAGAGGTTGGCATCCATGTTTGCGTGGAGCCGTGGCTTCGCGATAGTCTGGCAGAGGATCTGCCGCTTCTGTCAGCCGCTTCTGCCGATGTGATGATCTCTCTTGGCGGCGACGGAACCTTTTTGCGTTCAGCCAAATACGCTGTTGGCCAAGGGATTCCCCTGCTTGGAATTAACCTGGGGCGCGTTGGTTTTCTCACAGAGATTGAATTCAACGAATTAGCTTTGACAGCGCAGCATCTGGCGGCAGGCGAGTTCGATTTGGAAGCGCGTATGCTTTTGCGGGTTCAAGTCAATGATGAGCCTCCCTTTTTAGCCCTTAACGACGCGGTGGTTTCCAGAGGTGGCCATTCCCGCTTGATCACAATCGACGCTCACATCTCAAAGGATCAGATTGGTCGTTACATCGCTGATGGTGTGATTGTTGCAACGCCTACAGGTTCCACAGGGTACTCCCTCTCAGCAGGGGGGCCTATTATCAGCCCCAGCGTGCCTTGCATGGTCATTACCCCTATTTGTGCTCACTCGCTCCAGCATCGCCCGGTGGTGGTATCAGACAGCGCTAATGTGCATCTTCACCTACGCTGTGAAAAACAGCAGGGCATTTTGCTAACAGTGGATGGCCAAGATGCAAAAGCTCTCAATGGAACGGATCGTATTGCGATCTCCAGAGCAGACCAAACCTTAAAGTTAATCCGTATAAAGGAACCCCATTTCTTTAATCTAGTGCGGGAGAAGCTTTCCCAGTGGAGTTGCTGATCCTGACGCTAAGGAGGAGTACCCATGAAAACTGTGCGCCAAGTGGCAATCCTGGATATTATTCAAAAGAAGGATATTGAAACCCAGGAGGAGCTGGCTGACGAGCTGAAAAAGCTCGGTATTGCCGTGACCCAGGCCACGGTCTCTCGCGATATTAAGGAGCTCCGTCTTCTCAAGGTTCTTTCAGGCAACGGCGCTTACAAATATGCAACGGCCGATAAGGCAGAGCACGGCCTATCTGAGCGCTTCATACGTATGTTCACAGAGTCCGTGCTGACCATTACCCATGCCAATAATCTCATCGTGCTCAAAACGCTTTCCGGCAGTGCCAACGTAGCGGCTGAAGCTGTTGACAGCCTTCATTGGCCCGAAATTTTGGGAACTCTGGCTGGTGATAACACCATTTTGCTTATTGTTCGCAGCAACGAAGAGGTGGAAACCGTCGTTGCTCGGATGCAGGAAATGATGAAATAAACATCGAATATTTAGTGCGCGAGCAATCGCGCATTTTTTCGTAGTGAACGCCAAGGAGATGTCTATTGTGCTCCTCTCAATTACCATTCGTAATATTGCGCTGATTCAGGAGTTAACCATTCCTTTCTACAATGGTCTTCATGTTTTAACCGGCGAAACCGGCGCTGGCAAATCCATCGTTGTGGATGCCGTCAACCTGGTGCTTGGCGGGCGGGCGGATCGCGATCTTATTCGTACCGGCTGCGAAAAAGCCTTCGTGGAGGCGGTCTTTGATATTTCCAGGCAGCCCCAGGTAAAAGCATTGCTGGCAGAGCAAGAGATAGAAACTGACGGCGAACTATTGATGATCTCCCGCGAGATCTCCCAAACAGGGCGCAACATCTGCCGTGTGATGGGTATGAGTATGCAGCTTTCCTATCTGAGGCAGCTAACCGCGCTGCTAATGGATATACACGGCCAGCATGAACACCAGTTTTTGATGGATTCCAAATTTCACTTGCGTTTTTTGGATGAATTCGGCGGCGATAGGCATCGGCTGCTGCTCGGTGAGCTTGAAGCGTGCTACCAGGCCTTTATAACCAACCATCGAGAGTATGTTCGCTTATATAAGGCGGCAAACGATCGTGAGCAGCGCATGGATATGCTTCGCTTTCAGGTTGACGAGCTGAAAAAAGCAAGGCTCAAAAAGAGCGAGGAGGATGAACTCCTGGTTGAGCGCCAGCGGGCTCGACACGCTGAAAAAATTCAAGAAAGCCTCGAGACAGCGTATAACGCTTTGTATGGAAATCAGGTGAATGGCATAGCGCTGGTGCGGCAAGCAGGGGAGAGCCTGAAAGCCATTGCCGGCATTGATCCTGAATATGCACAAATGGCTGAAAAACTTGAAGGCCTGTATTTTGAATTGGAGGATGCGGGCCTCACGCTGAGAGATTGGAGTCAACAAGATAGCTTTGATCCAGAACGAGCCCAACAGGTGGAAGCGCGGCTGGATCAGATTAGCCGGCTAAGCCGCAAATATGGCGCAGATACCCAGTCTATGCTGGAATACCTTCACAAAATTCAACAGGAATTGCTGGCGTTGGAGTCCCTTGAGGATACGCTGACCCAAGTGCAGACTCAACACAAGCAGCTCCTTAAAGCCTATCGGGAAAAAGCGCGGGAAACCACCATGGCACGAAAGGCCCTGGCAGCTTCCTTTGAAAAGCAAATGAAGGCGCAATTAAACGACCTGGGAATGGCAAGCACACAGTTTAAAGTTGCTTTCAAAGAACTTGCACCTGATGCTAAAAAAGCCATGCCTACTCCCTTGGGAGATGATGAGATCGAATTCCTAATTGCCCCTAATCCCGGCGAACCGTTAAAGGCCCTTTCAAAGATCGCTTCCGGCGGCGAGCTTTCTCGGCTGATGCTGGCAATCAAGGCCATTGCCGCCCAAAGCGGGCAGGTGGATTGTATGGTGTTTGATGAAATTGATACGGGCATCAGCGGCCGCATGGCCCAAGTGGTCGCTGAAAAAATGATGGCTATCGCACGTCATCGTCAAGTGATTTGCGTAACTCATTTGCCTCAGATTGCAGCCATGGCTGACCACCAGTATCTGGTAGAAAAATCAATCATCGAAGGCCGCACCCAAACCAGCGTTTCTGAAATGGATATAGAAGACCGCGCCAGGATGATCGCGCGAATGATCAGCGGAGCGGATGATGGCGAGCAAAGCGGCCTAAACCATGCAAGAGCCATGATTTCAGCTGCACAAGCGCAGAAATGACCATGAAACATCACTATTCTTTGTTAAAATAATATTTTTTAAAAGAATCTTAAGAATTACTTGTGCATTAACGGCGTTTCTATGCTATAATAAACAGTGTGCGTATGCAACTGGTTAAATCATGTTGTAACTGACCTGGCAAATAGCCCGGTTCATAGGAAGGGAGGACTTTTGTCCGTGAGTGGAACTCGTATGTTTCCCGGTGGTGTGCATCCCCGGGAAGGCGTGAACGGCAAGGCAGTCACTGGCATTTCGCCCATTCAAAAGGCTGCTGCTCCGTCTCGTGTCATCATTCCCATGCAGCAGCACATCGGTGCGCCCTGTAAGCCTGTGGTCGCTAAGGGCGATTATGTGCGCGTGGGCCAGGTGATCGGTGAAGCGACCGGCTTTGTTTGTGCGCCGGTTCATGCCAGCGTTTCCGGCAAGGTGGTTGCAGTCGATCGATGTGTGTTGCCCAATGGTCTCCAAGCTGATGCAGTGATCATTGATAATGATTTCACTGATACTTGGGTTGAGCTTACCCCTGTGGCCGAGCCCGATAAGATGACCGGCAAGGATCTTGCTCAGGTTGTTTTGAAGGCTGGCATCGTAGGTTTGGGCGGCGCTACGTTCCCCACCCATGTGAAGTTGAGTCCTCCTGCGGATCAAAAGCTGGATACGCTGGTGGTAAACGGCGCTGAATGTGAACCGTATCTGTCTGCTGACCACCGCTTGATGTTGGAAAACGCCGCTACCGTTATCGACGGCGTGAAGCTGATTATGACTGGCCTTGGTGTGGAACAGGCTGTTATCGGCGTTGAAGATAATAAGATGGACGCTATTAAGGCGCTGACTGATGCCGCAGCCTCCGTTAGCAGCAAGATCACTGTAAAGGCCCTGCCTGTGCGTTACCCTCAGGGCGGCGAAAAGCAGCTGATTTATGCGCTGACCAGGCGCCGCGTACCTAACGGCGGTCTGCCTGCTAAGGTTGGCGTTGTGGTCTGCAATGTAGGAACCGCCGCTGCCGTGAGCGAGGCCGTGCGTTTGGGCAAGCCCTTGATTGAGCGTGTGGTCACCGTTGGCGGTTTGGTGAACAATCCCGGCAACTTCCTTGCCCGTATTGGCACCCCTATTGAAGCGCTGATTGAACAGGCTGGCGGCCTGCAGAACGGCGTAAAGCAGTTGATCTACGGCGGTCCCATGATGGGTGCTGCTATCGCACGGTTGGCCATCCCTGTTACGAAGGGGTGCTCTGGTATTTTGGCCTTGGGTCAGGAAGCAAAAGAGCCCGAGGAGAGCGCCTGCATCCGCTGTGGGCGGTGTATTGACACCTGCCCGATGCTGTTGGTACCCACTGTGATGGATCAGTATATGCGCGCTGACCGCTTTGATTTGGCTGAAAAGGCTGGTGTCATGAACTGCATGGAATGTGGCGCCTGCACCTTTGTGTGCCCTGCCAAGCGCAGCCTGACTCAGAGCTTCCGCGTATCTAAAAAAGTGAGTGGTGAACAGCGCCGCAGGGCTGCCGCTAAGGCCGCTGCCGAAAAAGCCGCTGCTGAAGCTGCTGCCAAAGCTGCTGAAGAAGCTGCCAAGGCCGCTGAAACCGCTGAGAAGGAGGGTTAAGGAAAATGCAAAAGAAACTTGCTGTTACTTCCTCTCCCCATCTTCGCGCAAGCGTCACTACCCGCAGCGTGATGGCCGATGTATGCATCGCCTTGATCCCTGCCGGTCTGGCCAGCGTTTGGTTCTTCGGCCTGCGTGCCCTGATCCTGATCCTGACCTGTGTGGCCAGCTGCGTATTGGTGGAGTATGCTTACCAGAAGATTACTCACCAGAAGGTGACTGCTGGCGATATGAGCGCTGTTGTAACCGGCCTTCTGCTGGCTTACAATCTGCCCGCCAACGCGCCTGCCTGGATGGCTGTTATCGGCTCTGTTATTGCCATCATCCTTGTGAAACAGATCTTTGGCGGCATCGGCCAAAACATTTTCAACCCCGCTCTGATGGCTCGCGCAATCCTGTTCATCAGCTGGGGCACCATCATGGCCAGCTATCCCCAGGCGACGCCCGGTGAGTGGATGGTTGGCATGGCTGGCGGCGCAGCAGATGCTATTTCGTCCGCTACGCCCTTGTCTGCTGTGGGCAGCGATACTTACTCTGTAATGAATCTGTTCCTGGGCAACGTGCCTGGCGTGCTGGGCGAAACCAGCAAGGTAGCATTGCTTTTGGGCGGCTTGTACCTCTTGGTTCGCAGGGTTATTGACTGGCGCATTCCGGTTACCTTCATTGCCACTGTTTTTGTATGCTACCTGCTCAAGGACGGCGCGAACGTAGCCCTGTATCAGATCCTCTCTGGCGGTTTGTTCATCGGCGCTTTCTTTATGGCAACCGATTATGCTACGTCTCCCATCACGCCTTGGGGCAAGATCATTATGGGCGTGGGCTGCGGCCTGCTGCTCTTTGTGATTCGCGCCTTCGCCAACTATCCTGAAGGCTGCTCTTTCGCCATCCTGTTCATGAACATGGCGACTCCTTTGATCGACAAGTATACCATGCCTCGTTCCTTTGGGGAGGTGAAGCAGCATGGCTAAGCAGAAGAACAATCTGATGAAGATCTTCTTCAATGGTATTCTCAATGAGAACCCCACTTTCCGCCTGGTGCTTGGTATGTGTCCTACGCTGGCTATTACCACCGCTGGCAGCCAGGGCTTGGGCATGGGTTTGGCAACTACTGCGGTGTTGGTGTGTTCCAACCTCTTCATTTCTTTGCTCCGCAACATCATTCCCGAAAAGGTTCGTATTCCTGCCTTTGTTGTCGTCATTGCTTCTTTTGTGACGATGGTTCAGATGGTGATTAAGGCGTTCCTGCCAGCGCTTGATGAATCTTTGGGCATTTTCATCCCCTTGATCGTGGTGAACTGCATTATCTTTGCCCGTGCAGAAGCGTTTGCTTTCAAAAACGGTCCTGTAGCATCCGTGATGGATGGTTTGGGCATGGGGCTCGGCTTTACCGGTGCGATCACCCTTCTTTCCGTGATTCGCGAGGTCATCAGCGCTGGCACGATCTTTGGCGCGGCCGTGATGCCCGAAACCTATCAGCCCATGGCCATCATCGGCCAGCCGGCTGGCGGCTTCATCACCCTGGGTATTCTGCTAGCTGTTGTCAATGCTATCACCAAGATGTTTGAGAAGCGCAAGGCGACTCGGAAGGAGGAGATGGCATGAATTACCTGATGATTCTGATTGGCGCTATCCTGGTCAACAACTTTGTTATGAACAAGTTCCTTGGCTGCTGCCCCTTCCTGGGTGTCTCCAAGAAGATCGATACCGCCTTTGGCATGGGTATGGCTGTAACCTTCGTTATGGCCCTGGCCTCCCTGATCACCTGGATGGTGCAATATTGGATCCTTGTTCCTCTGGATCTTGAATATTTGCAGACCATCGCGTTCATCCTGGTCATCGCTGTGCTGGTGCAGGTGGTTGAAATGGCTTTGAAGAAGCTGAGCTACTCCCTGTACCAGGCCCTGGGCGTTTACCTGCCCCTGATCACCACCAACTGCGCGGTGCTGGGCGTGACTATTTTGAATGTGACCGAGAGCTACAATCTCCTTGAGTCCGTTGTGAACGGCGTCGGCTCCGCTTTGGGCTTTACGCTGGCAATCGTGCTGTTTGCCGGCATCCGCGAGCGCTTGGCTCTTACCAAGATGCCTAAGTGGATGGATGGTTTCCCCGGCGCCCTGATCACTGCCGGCCTGATGGCTGTAACATTTGTTGGCTTCGGCGGTCTTGTGTAAAAGAAAGTGAGGACGAATCAATGAGTGCTATTTTGATTGCGACCCTCGTGGTCGGCGCAATGGGTCTCGTTTTCGGCCTTTTGCTGACTTTTACGTCCAAGGTCTTTGCGGTACCCTCCAACCCCACTCGCGATGCGGTTCGCGATGTTTTACCCGGTGCCAACTGCGGCGCTTGCGGTTATCCTGGCTGCGACGGCTTGGCTGATGCCATTGCTGGCGGCAAAGCGCCTATCAACGCCTGCCCTGTGGGCGGCTCTGCTGTTGCTGATCAAATCGCCACCATTATGGGGGTTGAACCTGTCGATGCTAGCACCAAGATGGTAGCAACTGTGATCTGCCAGGGCTCTAGCGAGCAGTGCAAAACCAAGTTCAATTATCATGGTATTCAGGACTGCGTAGCCGCCTCCCTCGTGTCTGACGGCAACAAGGCTTGCTCCTACGCTTGCCTTGGCTTGGGCACGTGCGTTCGCGCCTGCCCCTTCGATGCCATCCATATTGATGAAAACAAGAAGCTGGCCGTTGTGGATCCTGATAAGTGCCAGAGCTGCGGCAAGTGCATTGACGCTTGCCCCAAGCACGTACTTGAGCTCCAACCCGTAACCCAGCCTGTGCGGCTGATGTGCCGTGCTGCTGATAAGGGCAAGCTTGTTGCAGACAATTGCCGTGTCGGCTGCGTTGGCTGCGAGATCTGCGCAAACCAGTGTAAATTTGGTGCGATCACCATTGTCAACCACCTGCCTCAGTTCGATATGAACAAGTGCGTTGGCTGCATGATGTGCGCCGAAGTTTGCCCGACCTCTGCTATTTGGGCTGATTTTGACAACCGAAAGATCGCTGAGATTGACAAATCGCAGTGCATTGGCTGCACCCTGTGCAAGCGTACCTGCCAGTTTGAAGCCATCGCTGGTGAGCGCAAAACGCCCCATGAGGTTACTGAGGCCTGCACCGGCTGTGGGCAGTGTGCTGCCAAGTGCCCCAAGAAGTGTATCACCATGAAGGTGCGCGAGCACGTTCGCGATGAGTATGCGAAGGTTGGCACCACGCCTAACAATGCTGCCATCCCTGTTAAAGCGGCAGAACAGGCTTAATTGTTACAAGTTAAAACCCTCGTCAGGCAACGGCTTGGCGAGGGTTTTTAACATGAATTTGCAAGTTTTCTTACGAAAGTATGTACCTAGCCCATTAAGTTGTGGTATAATAACGAGTACTGCTTGTATCCTTAAGGAGGTATGCCCATTGGCCTTTTCAGCTCTTGATCAGCCGCTGCTATTGGCATCAGCCTCGCCGCGGCGTAGGGAACTTTTTGGCTATACTGGCATCCCCTTTGATGCTGTTTCCCTGGATGTTGACGAAACCTGTCAAGGATCGGGGAGAGAGCGGGTTGCGCAGCTCTCTCTTCGCAAAGCCCAGGCCGCTGCAAAAGTGTATCCTGGCAGAATCATTCTCGCAGCGGATACGCTGGTGCAAGTCAATGGTAAGGTTCTTGGCAAACCCGTTGATGCAGAGGATGCCAGCCGTATGCTTTCTCAACTAAGCGGCAATTGGCACCAGGTATTTACCGGCGTTTGCCTGCTGGACGATCGCAACGGCCTCTGTCAAACGCAGGTGGATGAAACAAGGGTGCTTTTTTCTCATCTGACACCAGATATGATCGAAGGCTACATTCGTACTGGCGAGCCTATGGACAAGGCTGGAGCTTACGCTGTGCAGGGGAAAGGCGGCCTTTTTGTTGAAGCCCTTGAGGGCAGCTATTCCAATGTGATAGGGCTCCCGCTGGCTTTGGTCAGAAAGATGCTGGAAACTGCCGGTATTCCTTTATTCAAATAATGAAATGGATGTGTAAATAATATGGCGATCGTCGCGCCTGACATTGGTATTGATTTGGGGACCTCCAACACGCTGGTTTATGTCCGTGGTAAGGGCATCGTTGTTAGCGAGCCGACGATCGTCGTCATTGAGAGCAGCAATAAGCGCCATGTAAAGGCCATCGGCGATGATGCGCAGCTTTTATTGGGCCGCACCACTGAAACGATTATGGCTGTGCGCCCTCTAAAGGATGGCGTGATCTCTGACTTTGACATGACAGAGATCATGATTCGCTATTTCATCCGCAAGGCTATCGGCATCTCGCACATCGTCAAGCCGCGGGTTCTTTTAACAGTTCCTTGCAGTATCTCGTCTATTGAACGCCGTGCTGTGATGGAGGCTGCAAAGGTTGCAGGTGCGCGCCAAGTTCACTTAATTGAAAAACCTTTTGCAGCCGCCATTGGCTCCGGCCTGCCCGTTTATGAACCCATCGGCAGCATGGTGGTCGATATTGGCGGCGGCACGACAGATACGGCCGTGGTCTCCTTGGGAGGCCTGGTGATTTCGCACTCCATCCGCGTTGGCGGCGTCAAAATGGATGAGTCAATCATCAATTACATCAAACAGCAATTCAATATGCAGATCGGTGATAAAACGGCTGAAGACGTTAAGCTCGATCTGGGATCCGCTCTCCCTTTAAGCGAGGATCGGCACGCATTGGTTCGTGGTCGTGACTTGATTACTAGCCTGCCGCAAACGACGGAACTTTCCTCCGGCCATGTGCAGGAGGCCCTTCATGAGCCGTGCTTAGCCATTTTAGCTGCAATCAAAAAGGTGTTGGAACGTACCCCTCCGGAGCTGGCTGCCGATGTTATGCGCAACGGTATTCATCTTACCGGTGGCGGTTCGTTGCTGTTTGGCTTGGACCAGTTTATAGCGAGCGAACTAGGTATGCCGGTTCTTCTAGCCAAGGAACCGATGGATTGCGCCATCCTAGGGTTAGGCTATCTGGCAGAGAACCAAGAACTCCTTCAGCGTATAGGCAGAACAGGCTTGCTGAAGGGCGAATGATCCTAAACGGAGGAACTCCATGGCTTTCAAACAAAAGGACAATAACCGGGTTAAAACCCCCAAGAAGGAGCGCAAGGTCAAAGAGCGCCCCCATTGGCTTCGCCTGGTAAGCATCATTTTGATCTGTGTGCTGCTGGTAGGCATGATCGCCATTATGATTTTGGCGCGTGTTGTAGGCAACAATAGCCTGCTTTATGCCCCTGAATCTTTTATTGGCCGAATTGTTGCGCCGATTCAAACAGCCTTTGCAGGCATCACAGATTCTGTAGTCAGCTATTTGCGTCAGCTAAAGCTCCGCAGTAATCTAGAATTGGAATACAACAGCCTTAAAGCTAAATACGATCAAACGGTTTACCAGGCAATGCTGGCGGATGAATTGCAGAACAAGCTCTCTGTGTATGAAAATCTGCTGGGTGAAATGTCTCTAAATGAGAGTATGCAGCCCGTCATGGGTACTGTAATTGGCCGAAGCGAGGGCAACTATTTCTCCACCTTTGAAATCAACAAAGGCGCGCAGGACGGTATTGAAGAATTGATGGCCGTTACTGTAGATGGCGCTTTGGTTGGCTATACATATGATGTGCAGACTACCACCTGCAAGGTGCGTACCATCATTGACAGCGGCGCCAGCATCCATTGCCTGATCAAGAGCTCCCGTGATCAAGGCTCTGTTAAGGGAACCCTTGGAATTGATGGCACGCCCATGTGTCGTATGTATTATCTTTCTGAAAGCTTGCCGCGACCGGGAGATACGGTTATTACCTCTGGTATGGCCATGTCCTTCCCCAAAGGTATCCCAGTGGGAACGGTTCGCGAAAGCACTCGCGGCATGGATTCCAATAAGCAATATATCGTTGTGGAGCCTCTGGTTGATTTTTCTCACATTGAGTATGTCATCGTTTATCGCTATAAGCCTGTTCCTGAAGCGGTCGAAGGCCGCGGTGATGCAAGCAGCTATACCAATTTTGCTGAGCTGGCAACTCCGCGCCCTGTGCCCACCCTGAAGGTTGGAGCTGATACGCTCTTCCCGGCTTCTGGCGAAACGCCCACGCCTATTGAAGGCACGATACCGCTTGAGCCCGTTGAGGCTACCGCTACCCCTCAGGCAACCGCCACACCCGTGCCTACGCCTACTGAAGCGGTCGAGGCGACACCCACTCCTGCAAATATCGAGTATCAGGTGCCTCTTGATCCCGATGCAACGCCAAAGCCCTCGCCGGTGCCTACGGCAACGCCCACGCCGACGCCGGTGCCCACGGTGAATCTGGACGACTTGACCATCGAGGAAGATTAAAACATGGTAAAGATCCTAAAGGTTTTCATGGTGACATTCCTGGCCTATCTCATTCAGGTATGCGTCATGCCTTATCTGCCTATTGGAAGAATTACAGCCAACCTATTGATCGGCGTGATTGCCGTGGTCACAGTAGCCTATGGTCGTTTTTTCGCCTTTGGCGCTGGTGCTGTATGCGGCATATTAATGGAGATCATGATCGCCTCCATTGATTATCTTTATCTGCTGATCTACCCAGTGCTTGGTTTTATGGGCAGTCTTTTGTTCGCTGATAAATCAGAGCGAAAGCTTGAACAGGAGCGGAGCATTGGTAAAAAAGGCAAGAATTTGCCGGCTGTGCTGCGCACCATTCTCTGCGCGGCCATGAATATCGCTATCTACGAGCTTGTTAACCTTACTTATACCTATCTGACCGGTGTTGATTTGACGCTAACCCATCTGGCCCGTTCCCTGATCAGCATCCTGTATACGACTGGGGTAACCATGTGCGTTATGCTGCCCTTGCGGCGATTCTTCGGCGTATGGCGCCGTCGCATAACCGCCGGAACCAATTAACCAGGATCAATATTTGAAGCAATCCGTTAATTCTATGGAAAGGAGGCATGGCCTATGCAGCAAGGGCATACCAGCAAACTGAGGGGCAGATACCTTTTCTTTATTACAGTTGTTTTGCTTTTGTTTGCCTATCTGGTTTATGGTTTGGCCAATCTCCAGCTTCGCTCCGGAGATCAATACAGCCAAAGCGCTGAATCTCAGCGGACTAAAACCATTCCGCTTCGGGGCAGCCGCGGTACGATTACCGATGCCGACTCCGTTATTCTGGCTCAAGATGAGCAGATCTACAATGTAACCTTTTATAAAGACGGCTCTACCCGAAAGTCGGATTATCCTGCCTACACCACAAGCATCAACGAAGCCATTGATATTATTGAAAAGTACGATGGTGAATTAAGCGTTTCTTTTGTGATCCGTCGTAATGAGGAAACAGGGGAGTGGGAGTTCAACTTCGGCAGCGGCGTTTCGGAAAGCGTGCTCGAAACCCGCGAAAATCAATGGCGGAGCAACTTTTATATCAGCAACCGCAACAATTATCCCACGGCCGAGAGTTGCTTGAACTATTTGAAGGATCTGTTTTCGATTCCGGAGGATATGACGGAAGAACGAATGCTCCAGGTAATGGCCGTTTACTCCGAAATGCAGATGAACGCCTTTAACTCACAGCCCATCGTAATCGCCGAAGAGGTGAAGTACGAAACCGTTATTGAAATTGAGGCTCGGTCCATGGTGCTCTCCGGTATGGAGATTGCTGTGGGCACTAAGCGTGTTTATCCTCGCGGAAATCTGGCAGCTCAGGTTATTGGCTATACAGGCGCCATAACAAGCAATACCTATTATAACGAGGTGCTAAAGCCTAAGGGCTATGCTTACAATGATGTCATCGGCCAAGATGGCATTGAAGCCTCTATGGAAGACTGGCTTACGCAGAACTCCAGCCTGCGCAAAGGCGCACGAGTCGTTGAGCGTGACCGTATGAGTACGATCACCCGTGAGCTTTCCTATACAGAGCCTCAGGATGGCAATAACGTTAAGCTGACATTGATTGCAAGCTACCAGCAGCAGGCTGAGCGTGCCCTCGCTGACGACGTTGAATGGATTCGTTTGCAGCAGGAGAAAGAAATGGCCCGCGATGGCTGGCTGGAAGACAACAAAGAAGATATCAACAGCCGCGATTGGGTAAAGTACCCTCTTTCCCTTGCAGCTCGCGGAGCAATGGTGGTTGTAGACATGGAAGGCCGGGTTCTTGCCTGCGCCAATTACCCAACCTATGACCTCAATGCGCTGGTTGCACGCGAAGAGGAGTCTACGCAGATCCTAACAGATCCCCGCAATGTGCTAATGAACTATGCTATCCATGCCCGCGGTACGCCAGGCTCCATTTTCAAAATGGTAGCAGGCTTCGGCGCGCTGATCGAAGGTGAGTTAACTCCCTCCGAAACCATCAGCGACGGCGGCTACTACATGAAGTATAACCAAGATAAGAGCACCGCTCCCAAATGCTGGATTGCTCAAAACTACATCAGCGACCATGCGGATCAGACCATCGTTGAAGGCCTTGCCAACAGCTGCAACTATTTCTTTTACGAGTTGGGATCCCGCCTGGGCGAGGATCGTTTGTACCGCTACGCGGCTTTGTTTGGCCTGACCTCCAAAACAGGGATCGACCTCCCTGGCGAGCTGCGCAGCGTTGTGGGTACTCAGAATACGCTCTACGATCCAACGAGCCCAGTGGGCGAGTCTACACAGGATACAGCCCGCCCGATCATCGTGTTCAACTCGGTCAAAAAGCATCTTCGCGCCTGCGGTGCAAGCTATAACATCGAATATGATGATGAACGCTTGAGCCGCTGCGTTAAGCGACTGATGGATATGGCCGTCAACTACGATCAGGGTGATGAGGGTAAGATCTGGCTTGAACAGATGCGTACTATCCTCATGGAAGAATTGAATATGACAAAAGAAATGGTCTACACTCAGGCGATTATCGGCGACACCTACAACTACCTCAACGACATTAAGTGGGGCGGCGGCGAAACGATCATGACAGCTGTGGGCCAGTCCGTAACCTACCTGACGCCAGCTGCTGTTGCCCGCTATGTTGCGGCTGTTGCCAATGGCGGCAATGTGTATAACCTGATGCTGGTGGATTCCATTACTTCGCCCGAGGGCGATATTCTCAGCCAGCGTACGCCGACGCTGTCCAACGTTATTGATGGCGCCGAAACCTATAAGTCTTACATACACGCTGGCATGAAAGGCGTAGTTGACGATGGCGGTACCGCTAAGAAGTACTTTGACGGCTTTAACTACATTGATGATATGGCCGCTAAGACAGGTACTGCTGAGGTTACCACCATCGACCTGGAAAACAACTCTTGGTTCGTTGCTTTTGCGCCTTTTGAAAAGCCTGAAATCGCTATTGCTGTGTTCATCCCCAGCGGCTGGTCAGGCTCACGGTCTGCCTATGCCGTTAAGGATTTCCTGACATGGTATATGGATCAGAAGACTCTGCGCAATACCGATGCAGTATTGCCCAGCGGTAATACTTTAGCGCCTTGATAAATTCAAGAAAGGTTGATCTTTTATGGGAAAGGCATGGCTGATCGCCTCCGGCAAGGGCGGGGTAGGGAAGAGCACCTTATGTGCGGCCCTGGGCTGTGCCCTTGCAAAGGACGGCCACTCTGTCGCGATCATGGATGCTGTGATCGGCCTGCGCAACCAGGATACGCTGTTGGGGCTGGAGAACCGCATCGTCTATGATCTGGTAGATGTTGCAGAAAAAAATTGTGATCTTGCCCAGGCGCTTGTTGCGCATTCTGTCTATCCCAATCTATGTCTTCTTCCCGCATCACAGTTTCACATGATGAATTCGGTTAACACCAAGGATATGCGAAAACTGGCTGGGGCTCTCAAAGCGCGCTTTGATTACGTGCTTATCGACGCGCCAACAGGTGTGGATCGTGGTTTTCTTAACGCACTGGAACCGGCGGATGAAGTGATATTAGTGGTTACTCCTGATGATATTGCTATCCGTGATGCAGAGCGCGCTGCTTCTGTCATTGAAAAGAATAAAGCGCCCAGACCCTCCCTGATTGTCAATCGCATAATAGGAGAATGGGTCAAGAGGGGAGAGATGTATTCGCCTCAAACAGTGGCTATGACATTAGATTTGCCGCTGTTGGGCGTTGTTCCTCAGGACGAAGAAGTATACCGCAGCCTTTTGCAACACACAGACTGGTTGACCGGTGGCGGAGAAGCGCAGGCTGCTGTATCCCGCATTGCCGCGCGACTCCAGGGAAAAGAAATCCCGATACCAAAGTATGCTGTGCATACCGGTCTTTTGAATCGATTTAAGCGAAAGAAAGGTGAAATACGCCTATGATGTTAAGCGAGGATAGACGTTCGCGGGCGCATTTTGATATACCGCTGACGCTGATCACCTTTGCGTTGGCCATTTTCGGTGTGTTGGCCATCGCTGTAGCCACCTACACAACCTCTTCCTCCAGCGAAGCCTCCCTCTTGAATCATATTGTTGAGTCAACGTATAGCCTGCGCCAGGCGATCTTTCTTTTGATCGCGCCCTTGGTCATTGGCGTTATGGTATCGCTGCCCTATGATTTTCTCAGGCGGCGGGCTTCCTTCTTCTATTACGTCAGCTTGTTCATCCTGGTGGTTGTATTGGTAACCAATCAGGCCGAAGGCGTTAAGGCTTGGGTGGATATTATCTGGGGTTTCACAGTGCAGCCTACAGAGTTTGCAAAATTGGCAATGATCCTGATCCTTGCCAAAACCTTAGCTCGCTACGACCGCCCCATGTCCAATATGCGTGATTTCTGGAAGATCATGCTGATCGTTGCCTGTCCGTCAATGCTAAACATGGCACAGGGTGAAATGGGCACACTGTTGGTGATGGTGTTCATATTCGGCATTATGCTATACTTTGGCAACGTCAGCCTAAAGCTTTTGATCGGTATGGTTGCCTTTGCGGCATTAGCGGTGCTTGCCATTTACGGTTTAGCGGTCGCCAGTGGGTCGGACAACTATCGCTTGCAGCGTATTTTGTCTTTCTTCAACCCGGAAATGTACGCTCAAACGGATGCTTTTCAGCAAACCCAATCAAAGATGGCTATCGGTTCCG